>NZ_DATBUP010000127.1:0-17581 GCF_036515995.1 Pedomonas sp.
TTCTGTTCGGCAACGGCGGGCTAGGGGGCGATCCCGATGCGCTCTATTTCGCTGCGGGCCTGACCGATGAACTGCACGGACTGTTCGGCGCGCTGAGGCCTTTCCAGCAGGTGCCCGAGCCTGGCACCTATGCCCTGTTCCTGACCGGCGTTCTGCCGCTCGCCCTCGCCCATCGTCGGCGCAGGCATGCCCGGCCGTAACCGGACCTGACATATGGCTCAAGCGCCGGACCGGCTCCGCCCGCCCGGCGCTTACCCGTTTCAAAAGGATGTATCTCAGGGCATGTGGCGGGCGGTGCGGCGCATCTTGCGCGCGCCGAGCAGGCCCGCCAGGCCCAGAATGCCGACCCAGCCGTACTCGAAATCCTGCCGCTCCCGGCGCTCCTCGGTCTGTTTGTAGTCGAGGTCATTCCCCTGCACGCCTCCTGAGGCCGTGCCGACTCCGGCCATACAGGCCGCCAGCAACGCGGCGCTCACCAGTCTTGATGCCGACCGTCCCATGTCTGTGAACTTCAAGCGCATTTGCCAGCCTCGCTCTATCGTTACTCTGCCTGGCAAACGCTTCAGGCAACCCTGCGGCTCCGGCGGGCAAGCGGATGGTACCCCGCGCGATTTTTAGAAGTCTGCCCCTTCTCTCCGGCCAAAGCCTTGCTAAAACTCTTGTATCCGTTTCCAACCAAAGGACTCTCCGGTCATGGAGCATCTCGCCGCGATTGCCTCAGATCCCACAGCGTGGGCCGCGCTCGCGACACTCATCGTTATGGAAGTCGTGCTCGGCATCGACAACCTGATCTTCATTTCCATCCTGTCCAACAAGCTGCCCGAGCATCAGCGGGTCAAAGCCCGGCAGATCGGCATCACGCTGGCGCTGGTGCTGCGTCTGGTGCTGCTCAGCACGGTTGCCTTCATCGTGCAGCTTACCCAGCCCATCTTCACGGTTTTCGACCATGCATTCTCGTGGCGCGATCTGATCCTGATCGCGGGCGGTCTGTTCCTGGTCTGGAAGGCCACCAAGGAAATCCACCACAGCGTGGACCCGACGCCGGACGAGGGCGTGTTCGACACCAGCCGGGCCGTCGTCACCTTCGGCTCCGCCATCACACAGATCCTGCTGCTGGACCTGGTGTTCTCCATCGACAGCATCATCACCGCCGTCGGCATGACGGATAACCTCGCCATCATGTTCATTGCCGTCATCACGGCCGTGGCGGTCATGCTCATTGCGGCAACGCCGCTGTCCAACTTCATCGCCGCCAACCCGACGGTGGTCATGCTGGCGCTCGGCTTCCTCCTGCTCATCGGCACCACGCTGATCGCGGAAGGTTTCGGCGCGCACGTGCCGAAGGGCTACGTCTACGCCGCCATGGCCTTCTCGGCCGGCGTGGAGACGCTGAACATTCTGGCGCGCCGTGCCCGCCTCAGGAAGGAAGCCTCCAAGAGCGACGCCGCTGGCTAGGCTCTCAGGACAAGCCCACAAATAAGAGCGGGCGGCCCTTGCGGGCCGCCCGTTTCGTTTTGCGTCTCCGCCAGACCGGCGGATCAGCTGCGGCTCAAAGGCCGATCAGCCGCGCATCTGCAGGCCGGTCTCGGCCGTGGTGCGACCGCCACGGCCCCGCCCACGCCCTGCACCTGCACCGGCTCCAGCACCACGTGCCGCACCGGCACCGCCCCGCATCAGCTGCTGATGGCGGGCGGCCAATTCCTCGCCCATCGCCTCGAGATCGAGGCTGGTCTTCTTCACCTCGGGGAACAGCTCGCGCTCTTCTTCCTTCACGTGATGCTTCACGTACTCCTGAAGCACCGTGACCTTGGCCTTGTACAGCTGCTCGGACGGGCGCATCGATTCGATCTCGGCGATCAGCTTCTTTACCGAATCATGCTCCACCTGCGCCTCGTTCAGCAGGTCGTGGTCGCCCATTTCCTGCCGCGCCGCCGGGTAGAACAACTCCTCCTCGATCTGTGCATGAACGGTGAGTGCCTGCGCAATCTTGCGCATGATGCTGGCGCGGGTGCGGCCGTCGCTGGCCTCCTCGAACTGGGAGAACAGCTGCTCCACGGTCCGGTGGTCCTGTTTCAGGAAGGCCACCGCATCCTTGCCGCCGCCCTTGGCCTTTGCCCCACCGGCGGGGCGGCCACGTGCCGCGCCCGTTTTCGCGCCCGAAGACGCCGATCGGGAAGCCGCCGCGCCAGAGGCGGACTTGGAAACGCCAGCGCTTGAAGCCGCGCGCTGGCGAGCCGATGATTTCGTGCCGGACGATCCGCTGGCAGACTTGCCAGTAGACTTGCCGGCCGATTTGGAAGCAGCCGTGCGGCCACCCCGTGCACCGCCGCTCTTGCTGCCGGACTGGGTGTCGGCTGCCTGGCTCCCGGCGGAGCGGCCTCCGGCCGATCTGCCGGCCGATCCGGATGTGCCTGTGCGTGATGCCGAGGCGCTCTTGCTGCCGCTGCGGGCGCGGGTCTGCCCCCGACGGCTCGATGTCTCGTCGGTCGGCGTCATGTCCGAAGCCTCGCCAGCTCCAGCAGCCGCGCGTTGCGATGTGGATTCGCTCCGGCTCTGCTTGCTGCCCTGCGACGCCCCGGAACGGGCCCTCCCACCAGACTTTCTGGCTCCTGTAGCTGCCATCGTCCACTCCTTGCCGTTTCGGCTTTTCGCCGTTGTTTCAGCAACGGTTTCGCGCCCGCACGGTTCCGCATGCGACGAGTTGCAAAGCGCCAGATTGCTGGAACCGCGCCCCTTACCCGGCGTTGCCCTGAGTCGGACGTGGAGGTGCTTATGAAAACGCTTAACCTCATCACGCTGATTCTCGCGATCATCGGCGGACTGAACTGGGGCCTCATTGCCCTGGCTGACTTCAACCTGGTCACCGCGCTGTTCGGCGACGACACAACTCTGACGAACATCGTCTATGGACTGGTGGGCTTGTCTTCCCTGTACCAGCTCATCCCGTTCTTCCGGGCGATGCAAGTTGGCGAAGTCCGAGCAGAAAGCGCGCACTGACGCAGCGCAACCCCGCGGCTTTCCCGGTTCATGACACCGGAAGCCGCCTGACACGACAGATCATGGAGAAAAGCGGGGTGCTGGCATTCAGTCAGCGCCCCGCCTCTTGTTGGTCGAAAGTTTTTTCATTGCTTTTTCAGAGGTCAACGACGTTTTTCTCGCAGTTTTTCAATTCCGCCCCTTGAGTCTTTTTGAATCCCCGAACACCATAGGCACACAGAACGGCATAAGCCGTCGCCTCCTGCCTGCCGGCAAACGCCGGGAAGGCAGGCAAGAACAAGAACAAACAGATTTATGGGGAGGAAACCGCAATGCATGGTCATTCGTGGGCTTATGGCGTCTAAGTCGTCGATGAGCCTGAACCGTTCGGCCCCACTGGGCGGCCACAACGGCTTCGCAGGGTTGGCGTCATCAACGCCGCCGGCCCTCATCGCCACTCTGCCGCAGCGCTTTGTGCCTGCGATGGAAATCCGACACCTGCCACCCGTTCCCGTATCGCCTCCCGCACCGGTCGGCATCCGGGATCTGACGGCGCGCGAGCTGGACGTCCTCCAGGGCGTTGCAGACGGGTGCTCGAACAAGGTCATCGCCCGTCAGCTGTGCCTGACGCCGGAGACCGTGAAGTGGCACCTGAAGAACATCATGCGGAAGCTGGATGTGAAAAGTCGGCATGAAGCCGTGCTGCGCGCCACTGAACGTGGGCTTCTGGCTTGCGGCACCGGCCGCGCCTGAGCCGGTCCGCCCGGCATCAGGGGTTAAAAGAGGGACGGACATGAGAAACGGAGCGGCGGGCAACCGCCGCCTCCGACTCTCGCTCCGGCTCTGGTGATCAGGCGCGCACCGGCGCCTGGTTTACTTCGGAGCCTGCTTCGGAAACCCTTGGCTTTGCCCAGGCAAAGCAGCCCGGCGGCGACAGGGTGCCGCTGACGAACAGCGCGCCTGCGCCGTAAAGCCGCCAGCTCGTCGACAAACGGCCCGGCAGAGCCAGCACTGCAACGCTGCCGCTGGGGTCGAGCCAGACCAGCTGGCCGTCCAGCGCGGCCGTTGCCTGCAACGCGGCCGCAGGCCCGGCGTCAGCGGGGAATACGGCAGTTACCAGCCCGCCCGGCGCGGGCCGCAGCGCCCAGGCACCTGCCAGAATCACGGCAAGGCCGAGCATGAAAGCGGTCCGTCCGCCGGATTTGCTGCCCATGGGCTTGCCGCCGACGGACTTGCCGGCTGTTTTGCGTCCTGTGGCCGCACCCGGTCCGCCGCCGTTCATCCGCCCCTCGCCAGTACGTCCCACGCGCGCCAGCATCAGGCCCGCCACCAGAATCAATGCACCCGTCACGAAGAACAGCAAATCCCACGCCAGTACGGACTGGGCATCCATCCGTATGTGATGCAGCCCCAGCAGCCAGTGGGAGATGAGGCCGTCCACAACATGCCACAGACCGAATCCGGTCAGGAACATGCCAAGGAAACGCCGGTTGCTGACGGTCACGGCAGTGCGCCGCGCCTTCCACAGCAGCCACAAGCCCACCAGCGCAATGACATACATCAGGGCATGAAACAGCCCGTCAGCCATCACTTGCACGGAAAGACTCCGCCAGGTGGGGCCGTCCAGCCCGCTCAGCAGATGATGCCACTGCAGAATCTGGTGCAGCAGAATTCCGTCGAAGAAACCGCCCAGCGCGAATCCCAAGGTGACACCCGCCGCATTGAGCGGGCGGGACGAACCCGACGCGGGTCCGCCCCCACCCCAGCGATCATCGCGTGCGGCCATCGCGTCAGAGCCCCTGCCCCGAATCGTCGGACCGGCCCAGGTTGGACTGGGTCTTGGACGCCGAGAGCTGCTGCATCAGCTCCGAACGGCGCGTGGCCAGTTCGCTGCCAAGAGCGAACAGGTCGACGTCGGAGCTGCGCACCTTGGGGAACATCTCGTTCTCTTCTTCCTGAACATGGTGCTGCACGGCCTGGCGCATCGCCTCCAGCTGCTCGGTGCAGTCCTGTCCCTGGCTCTGCCGCTGCTCGATATCGGCAATCATCTGCTTCACTTCGGCGTGTTCCTGGATGGCCTCTTCAATCAGGCCCTGCTCACCGGTTTCCGCGCGGGCGCGCGGGTAGAAGATCTCCTCCTCGATCTGGGTGTGCACCTTCAGCGCCATGCAGATCTTCTGGACGAGCTCGGCTTTCTGCTGGTCATCGCTCAGCGACTCGCAGGCATGAAACCAGCTTTCCACCTGCCGGTGATCCCGCTGCAACAGATCGGTTGCGTCCAGCACCTTCTCGCCAGCGCCCAACGATGTGGTCCGTGATGCGTCCGGCCTTCCGCCAGTTGTATTTGTCGGCATGTTTGCCTCCCTTTAGTACACCAGATGATAGGAGGCCGCCCTTGGGAGGCAGCCCTCCACCTGTCAGGAGCAACCGCCAGCCGGAGGGGAAGTTCCAGTTTCCGCGCGCCTGCCGCCTGCCTTGGCGGGCATCGTGCATTTCGCACCGCTAATCGCGTCATGATATTGAATTAAATGCGAATTCCGGCACAGCTGCCCTGACATTTTCAAAAGAAACAACCGGGGGGAAGATTCCACATGACCGAGGGCCGCAACCGAAAGGTCGAACTTCATTTCGACGCAGACGCGCTGGGCCGTTGCAGCGCGGATGACATCGCTGCGCTGACCGATGCCGCCACCCAGTCCACCTATTATCGTGACGGCCTGACGCCCGAGCAGCTTGCCGCTATCCGGCGCATCGTCGACATCAGCGCCGAAACCTGCACAAAGGCTGCGGAAAACCAACACCAGCTGCTGGTCGGCGCTTTCATCGACGATAAACTGGGCGGCTTCCTGATCTCCACATGCCATGCCGCCGACAACCGCGAGATCGACTGGATGATGGTGCATCCATCCCATCACGGCCTCGGCGTCGGCGCCGCCCTCATGCGCACCGGCATCGAGTGGCTGGACCCAAGCCAGCCGCAATGGCTGAACGTCGTTGCGCACAACGACCGCGCCATCAACTTTTACCGGAAATACGGCTTCGAGATCGACGGGCCCCTGACGCCGCCCAAGGCCATCGACCAGTGGATCATGCGCCGCCCGGGCGGGCTGCCGCTGTCCTGATCCTTGAGTGCCTTGATCTTTGATGATTTTTGATTTTCGCAGGAGGGACTTGTCCCTCCTGCACCTCCCCTTCGTTTTCGAGCCGCACGCTTTAGAAGCCGTAGCGCATGCTGGATTTTGAAGAACACGGCCGTGCCTGCCGCGAGTCGATGGTCCCTTATCCAGCAAGCACCAGCGTCTGTATCAGGCACGGCCCAATCAAAAGAATAGGAGTGCAGAGGGGCAAGCCCCTTTGCAAAAACACTTTTCCCTTAATGATTTAATCAAAACAAAAAGCCGGGGTGTTTCCACCCCGGCCAGGCTGCACTGTTGAACTTGCAAATAGGCTTGATACGCGGCCTCAGCCTTGCGGGTTCGGGAACCCGTCGCTGAAGGCGTTCATGGTCAGCAGGTCATAGTTGGCGACCGGCTCGTCGTTCTGATTGGTGATCTGCACGTCCCAGCGCACTTCGCCGTATTCCCTGCGCGCCTTCTTCGATTTCACCGTGAGGCGGACCTTGATGGTGTCTCCCGGCGAGACCGGCTTGATAAAGCGCAAGGAATCGAGGCCGTAGTTGGCCAGCACCGGACCCGGTGCCGACTCGACGAACAGGCCCGCAGCAAAGGACAGCAGCAGGTAGCCGTGCGCCACCCGGCCCGGGAAGAACGGGTTGGCGGCGGCCGCCGCTTCGTCCATGTGCGCGTAGAAGGTATCGCCCGTGAAGTTGGCGAAATGCTCGATATCCTCCAGCGTCACGGTGCGCGGCGCGGTGTGCAGCGTCTCGCCCAGCTGGAGCACGTCGAACGGGCGGGTGAACGGATGCGCGCCAGTGCTGATCTCCACGCCGCCTCTGATCCACTGGCGGGACAGCTGGCCCAGCCGTGCCGGGGAGCCCTGTAGCGCGGTGCGCTGCATGTAATGCTTGACGCCGCGCAGCCCCCCCATTTCCTCGCCGCCGCCCGCGCGACCCGGACCGCCGTGAATCATGTGGGGCAGCGGCGAGCCGTGGCCGGTCGACTCCTTGGCGCAGTCCCGGTCGATGAACACGAGGCGGCCGTGGAAGGCCGCGGTACCGAACAGCAGCTCGTCCGCAACGGCGGGATCATAGGTGAAGACGGACGCCACAAGGCTGCCCTCGCCCCGGTTGGCGAGACGCACGGCCTCCTCCAACGTGTCATAGGGCACGATGGTGGCGACGGGGCCGAACGGTTCCACGTCATGCACGTGGCTGGCCTTCCACGGATCATCGCAGCGCAGCAGCACCGGCGGCAGGAACGCGCCCTTTTCCTTGTCCGCGCCCACAACCTCGAAGTTGTCGGGATCGCCGAACACCACTTCAGCCTCGGTGCTGAGCAGCTTGATCTTGGTCAGCACGTCCTGTCGCTGGTCGTGGCTGGCGAGTGCACCCATGGTTACGCCCTCGGCCTCCGGGTTGCCGACGACGACCCTGGCCAGCCGCGCCTTCAGCGCCTCCGCCACCGCATCGGCGTACTTGCGCGGCACAATGGCGCGGCGGATGGCGGTGCACTTCTGGCCCGCCTTGGTGGTCATCTCGCGCTGAACTTCCTTCACGTAGAGATCGAACTCCGGCGTGTCCGGTCCGGCGTCCGGGCCCAGAATGGAGGCGTTGAGCGAGTCGCGCTCGGCAATGAACTTTACCGCGTTGCGCAGAATGTTCGGATTCGCCTGCAGTTTGATCGAGGTCTCGAGCGAGCCGGTGAACGACACCACGTCCTGCAGTGTCAGGTGGTCGAGCAGGTCGCCGGTCGAGCCGACGATGATCTGAAGGCTACCCTCCGGCAGCAGGCCCGACTCGATCATCATGCGCACCAGCTTTTCCGCCAGATAGGCGGTTGCGGTCGCGGGCTTGGTGATGACGGGAACACCCGCAAGGAAGGTCGGCGCGAACTTCTCGAGCAGGCCCCAGCACGGGAAGTTGAAGGCGTTGATATGCACCGCTACGCCCTTTAGCGGGGTTAGAACGTGCAGGCCCACGAACGTGCCGCCCTTGGACAGCGGCTCAACCTCGCCGTCGATCAGGTGGCGCTCGTTCGGCAGCTCGCGCTTGCCACGCGAGGCATAGGCGAACAGGGTACCGATGCCGCCCTCGATGTCCACCCAGCCGTCCTTCCTGGTCGCGCCGGTCCTGTAGGAGAGCGCGTAAAGCTCTTCCTTGCGCTCCATCAGGTACAGGCCGAGCTGCTTCAAAATCTCGGCGCGCTCGGTAAAGGTCATGCTGCGCAGGGCCGGGCCGCCCACTTCGCGGGCGTACCGGGCCATGCCTGCAAAATCGACGCCCGCGCTGGAGCATACGCCCACCGGCGCGCCGTCGACCGCACTGAAAATTTCCGTCAGACGGCCCTGCGGCTCAATCCAGCGGCCTTCGGCAAAGCTCATCAGCTTCATTTGCCAACTCTCCTTCTGTCCCGGTCTCGTCGGGGAATGTCTCGTTGCCCGGCGGTTCACGCGCCGGTGAAATTCGGGGCGCGCTTCTCGAGGAAGGCGCTCACGCCCTCGCGGTAATCGGCGCTGCGTCCGGCTTCGCGCTGCAGGTCGCGCTCAAGGTCCAGCTGCTGGTCCAGCGTGCTGTTGGCGGCGGCACGGATCGCCTGCTTGATGAAAGCGAGGCCCTTGGTCGGCTGGGTGGCGAAGTGACGGGCCAGCGTTTCCACTTCCGTCTCGAACGCGTCCGGCTCCACCGCCTTCCAGATCATGCCCCACTGTTCGGCGGTCGCGGCGTCGATCGGCGTGCCGAGCAGGGCAAGGCCCAGCGCCCGCGCCTGTCCCACCGCCCGCGGCAGGCTCCAGGTTCCGCCCGAGTCGGGGACCAGCCCGAGCTTGCAGAAGGCCTGCACGAACTTGGCAGCCTTGGAGGCGATCACGATATCGCAGGCCAGCGCGATGTTCGCGCCCGCACCGGCGGCAACGCCGTTCACCGCGCCGATCACCGGCAGTTTCAGCGCCGTGATGCGGCGGATCAGCGGGTTGTAGTAGGTCTCGATACTCTCGCCCAGATCCACCGCCGGGCTGTCCGGCTTCACCGCCCGGTCGTCCAGGTCCTGTCCGGCGCAGAAGCCGCGCCCGGCACCGGTAATCACCAGTACCCGCGCGGTCTTGTCAGCCTCGACCAGCCCGAGCGCCTGCTGCACCTCGGCATGCATGGTCACGTTGAAGCTGTTCAGCTTCTCCGGGCGGTTCAGCGTCAAGCGGGCAATGCCGTCCGTGCACTCGTACTGGATGGTCGAAAACGTGGTCACATCGCCCTCCTGGCGTCTTCAAATGCGGCGTCTGCCAGCCCCGACCAGACTTCCCAACTTGTCGCTGACCACTAGACAGGACCGCAATCTCGATTAATAGTATGGCCGTTCGGATTATTAACGGCAAGAGCCTTTGCATGTCAAAACGCATAGGCTGGCTGGGGAGTGGTAGAGTGCGGTTAACCGAAGCTGATGATCTGGCGCAGCGCGTCACGGCGAAAATGTTCAGCGAAGACAACGCTTCGCGCGCCATGGGCATGGTCGTTGACGCCTGCGGCGACGGCTGGGCCCGCGTCAGCATGACCGTGCGGTCAGACATGCTGAACGGCCACGGCACCTGCCATGGCGGCTTCATGTTCGTACTGGCGGATTCGGCCTTCGCCTTTGCCTGCAACTCCGGAAACCAGCGCACCGTGGCGCAGCATTGCGCCATCTCGTTCCTGAAACCCGTCCTGCCCGGACAACGGCTGACCGCTGAAGCCCGCCGTCAGGCCCATGCCGGCCGCTCCGGCGTCTATGATGTCACCATTGCTGACGAGACCGACGCCGTCGTCGCCACCTTCCAGGGTCTCTCCCGCCGTATCGACGGCACCGTCATTGAAACCATGACCGTCGAGGCCGGAGCAGCACCCGCCAAAGGAGTTACCGCGTGATACCCAATGCGTTCATTTGTGACGGCATCCGCACGCCCATCGGCCGCTTCGGCGGCGCTCTGTCTTCGGTGCGTGCAGACGATCTCGCCGCCATCCCCCTGAAAGCGCTGATGGAGCGCAACCCCAAGGCGGACTGGTCCGCCATCGATGACATCATCCTCGGCTCCGCCAATCAGGCCGGCGAAGACAACCGCAACGTTGCCCGCATGGCAACGCTGCTGGCAGGCCTGCCGCAGGAAGTCCCCGGCACCACCATCAACCGACTGTGCGGGTCTGGCATGGACGCAGCGCTCTACGCCGCCCGCCTGCTGCGCACCGGCGAAGGCCAGCTCGCCATCGCGGGCGGCGTGGAGAGCATGAGCCGCGCGCCGTTCGTCATGCCGAAGGCCGACTCGCCCTTCTCCCGCAAAGCGGAAATCTATGACACCACCATCGGCTGGCGCTTCGTCAACCCGCTCCTGAAGGCGCAGTACGGCATCGATTCCATGCCCGAGACCGCCGAGAACGTGGCCGAGCAGTTCGGCATCTCCCGCGAGGACCAGGACGCGTTCGCCGTCCGCTCGCAGGAAAAGGCGGTGGCCGCGCAGGAAAACGGCCGCCTTGCCGCTGAAATCACGCCCGTCACCATTGCCGGCCGCAAGGGTGCGGTCACCGTGGTGGACAAGGACGAGCACCCCCGCGCCGGCACCACGGTCGAGACGCTGGCCAAACTCGGTACGCCCTTCCGCGAGGAAGGTGGCACCGTCACCGCTGGCAACGCTTCCGGCGTCAATGACGGCGCTGCGGCCATGATCCTTGCGACCGAAGACGCCGCCCGCGCCCACGGCCTGACGCCCCGCGCCCGCATCGTTGCCGGTGCAGCGGCCGGTGTCGAGCCGCGCATCATGGGCATGGGTCCGGCTCCGGCCACCCGCAAGGTGCTCCAGCTTGCCGGGCTGACGCTCGACCAGATGGACGTGATCGAGCTGAACGAAGCCTTTGCCGCGCAGGGCCTTGCCGTGCTGCGCGATCTTGGAATTGCCGATGACGATCCGCGCGTGAACCCCAATGGCGGGGCCATTGCACTCGGTCATCCGCTCGGCATGTCAGGCGCACGCCTGCTCATCACCGCGAGCGAGGAGTTGCAGCGCACGGGCGGTCGCTATGCGCTGTGCACCATGTGCATCGGCGTCGGACAGGGCATCGCCGCCATCATCGAACGCGTTTGAGGGACAAGAACCCGGGGGCCAAACGCCAACAACGAAATACCACGGGGAAGACGCAACACTATGGCTGACCACAAAACCGCCACTGGACTTGATCCCATCGAAACCGCAAGCCGCGACGAAATCGCGGCACTCCAGCTGGAGCGGTTGAAGTGGAGCGTGCACCACTCTTATGAAAACGTGGCCTTCTACCGGCAGAAGCTGGATGCGAAGGGCGTGCACCCTGACGACATCAGGTCGCTGGAAGACATTCGCCTCCTGCCCTTCACCACCAAGGCGGACCTGCGCGACAACTATCCCTTCGGCCTGTTCGCCGTGCCGAAGGAGAAGGTGGTGCGCATCCATGCCTCCAGCGGCACCACCGGCAAGCCGACCGTTGTCGGCTACACCCAGAACGACATCGACACCTGGGCCAACCTCATTGCCCGCTCCCTCTATGCGGCGGGCGGCCGCCCCGGTGACACGGCGCACATCGCCTACGGCTACGGCCTGTTCACCGGCGGCCTCGGCGCGCACTACGGCGCGGAGCGCCTGGGCTGCTGCGTCGTCCCCATGTCGGGCGGCGCCACCGAGAAGCAGGTGCAGCTGATTCAGGACTTCAAGCCCCGCATCATCATGGTCACGCCCTCCTACATGCTGGCGATCGCCGACGAGTTCCGCCGTCAGGGCCTCGACCCGCGCGACTCCTCGCTGAAGATCGGCGTGCATGGCGCGGAGCCGTGGACCGACGAGATGCGCCGCGAGATCGAGGAGACCTTCGGCATCGACGCGGTGGACATCTACGGCCTGTCGGAAGTCATGGGGCCGGGCGTCGCCATGGAGTGCGCCGAGACCAAGGACGGCCCGACGATCTGGGAAGACCACTTCTACCCCGAGATCATCGACCCCTACACTGGCGAAGTGCTGCCGGAAGGCGCGCTGGGCGAACTGGTGTTCACCTCGCTTACCAAGGAAGCCTTCCCGGTGCTGCGCTACCGCACGCGCGACCTCACCCGCCTGCTGCCGGGCACCGCCCGCTCCATGCGCCGGTTCGAGCGCATCAGCGGCCGCACGGACGACATGATGATCATTCGCGGCGTGAACGTGTTCCCATCGCAGATCGAGGAGTTGCTGCTGAAGGAAGCGCCGCTGGCGCCGCATTACCGGCTGGAAATCCGCCGCGACGGCCGCCTCGACTCGCTCACCGTCATCGTCGAGGGCAAGGCAGGCGTGGAGACGGACACGGCGGAGAAGGCCGCGCGCCAGCTTTGCGCCCACATCAAGCGGGTCATCGGCATTTCCTGCATGGTGAAGCCGGTGCCGGCGGGCTCCATCGAGCGCAGCGAAGGCAAGGCCAAGCGCGTGTTCGATTACCGGAACCTGCCCGCAGCCAGCTGATTTAATTATTGAAGCTCCATGACGCAGGCAGTTCGGCCCCGGCCGAAGGTGCCTGCGTCTTCCATTTGGGTGCGGGTGGGAAACGGTTCGCTTAATTAATTGACCGACCATTCGGCTTATTTTATAGTTTCCGGGAATAGAGATCAGGAGACCGGCCCGTGTATACGACCGAACTCGACAAGACCCCCCAGCAGACGGATCCGTCCAGGAAGGCGGAAAGCGCCGTCCGTCCGGAAGACGCCGAGCGTCTGGCCGCGTTCGAGGCCCGCGTGGCCGCCGATGACTTCATCGAGCCGAAGGACTGGATGCCGGAGGCGTACCGCAAGACGCTGATCCGCCAGATGTCCCAGCACGCCCACTCGGAAATCGTCGGCATGCTGCCGGAGGGCAACTGGATCACCCGCGCGCCGACGCTGCGCCGCAAGCTGATCCTGCTCGCCAAGGTGCAGGACGAGGCCGGTCACGGTCTTTACCTCTACAGCGCCGCCGAGACGCTGGGCGTCTCGCGCGATGAGCTGGTGCAGAACCTGCTCTCGGGCAAGGCCAAGTATTCCACCATCTTCAACTACCCCACCCTCACCTGGGCGGACATCGGCGCCATCGGCTGGCTGGTGGACGGCGCGGCGATCATGAACCAGATCCCGCTGCAGCGCTGCTCCTATGGCCCCTACGCCCGCGCCATGGTGCGCATCTGCAAGGAAGAGAGCTTCCACCAGCGCCAGGGCTACGAGATCATGTGCGAGCTGATGAAGGGCACCGAAGCCCAGCGTCGCATGGCGCAGGACGCGCTGAACCGCTGGTGGTGGCCGTCGCTGATGATGTTCGGCCCGCCGGATGACAACTCGCCCAACTCGGCCCAGTCCATGGCGTGGCGCATCAAGCGCAACTCCAATGACGAGCTGCGCCAGAAGTTCGTGGACATCACCGTGCCGCAGGCGGAGGCCATCGGCCTCACCGTTCCCGATGCCGACCTGAAGTGGAACGAGGAAAAGCAGGGCTACGATTTCGGCCCCATCGACTGGGAAGAGTTTTTTGCCGTCGTGCGCGGCGAAGGCCCGGTGGCGAAGGAACGCATGGCCGCCCGCCGCAAGGCCTGGGACGACGGCGCATGGGTTCGTGAGGCCGCCAGCGCCTACGCCGGGAAAGCCGCCGCCCGCCGCAAGGCAGCAGCCGCATAACGCCGCGTAAAGTTTGAGGAAAAAGCAATGAAGCAAGAATGGCCGCTGTGGGAAGTGTTCATCCGTTCCAAGAACGGTCTGGCCCACAGGCATGCAGGTTCGGTGCACGCGGCGGACGCGCAGATGGCGCTGGAAAACGCCCGTGATCTCTACACCCGCCGTCAGGAAGGCGTGAGCCTCTGGGTGGTACCGTCGGCACAGATCGTGGCGTCTGATCCGTCCGAGGCCGAGGCGCTGTTCGAGCCTGCCAAGGACAAGATCTACCGCCACCCGACCTTCTACGACATCCCGTCCAACGTGAAGTACATCTGAGGCCGGGAGAGGACGTGTCGATGACAACTGTCGATAAGAACGACCTGTTCGAGTACGCCCTGCGCCTTGGCGATACCTCGCTGGTGCTCGGCCACCGCCTCTCCGAGTGGTGCGGCCACGCGCCGGAGATGGAACTGGACATGGCGATGAGCAACCTCGGGCTGGACCTGATCGGTCAGGCCCGCCTGTTCCTCACCTATGCCGGTGAGATTGAGGGCCAGATAACAGGCGGCCAGGGCCGGGACGAGGACCAGCTCGCCTACCTGCGCGACGTGCTGGACTACCGCAATTTCCTGCTGGTCGAGCAGCCGAACGGCGACTGGGCGGTCACCATCGCCCGTCAGTTCTACTTCTCGGTGTTCCAGCAGCTCTATTTCCAGCAGCTGGCCACCTCTTCCGACGAGCAACTGGCCGCCATCGCCCGCAAGGCGCTGCCGGAGATCGAGTACCACGTCCGCTTCGCCACCGAATGGGTGCTGCGTCTGGGCGATGGCACCGAGGAATCGAAGCGCCGCATGCAGGAGGGTCTGGTCTCGCTGTCGCGCTTCACCGCCGAGCTGTTCGAGAGCGATGACCTGGAGAACCGCCTGATCGCCGCCGGCGTCGCGCCGGATGCCGCGCTTCTCCGCCCGATCTGGCAGGAGCGTATCGAGGACACGCTGCGCGAGGCCGGTCTGGAGACTCCCCCGCCGCACCGCCCGGTTCTGGGCGGCCGCAAGGGCCACCATACCGAGCACCTCGGCTACATCCTGACCGAGATGCAGTACCTCCAGCGCGCCTACCCCGGAGCCAAGTGGTAATGACCATGACCCTCACCCCGGCCACCAGCAAAACCGAACCGACTGCGACCGAGCAGGCGATCTGGGACGTGCTGGCCGAGGTGAACGATCCGGAAATTCCAGCGGTCACCATCGTCGATCTCGGCATCGTCCGCCGGGTCGAGACCGCGGGGGTGGAAGCGGGGCCGAACGGAAAGAATGGGCCTGTGCGGGTGGTCATCACCCCCACCTACACCGGCTGCCCCGCCACCGACGTCATTACCTTCATGATCCGGACCGCGCTTGAGACCGCCGGTTTCAGCGACGCCGAGATCGTGCAGGAAATCACCCCGCCGT
Organism: Pedomonas sp.; assembly: GCF_036515995.1. Lineage (NCBI taxonomy): Bacteria > Pseudomonadati > Pseudomonadota > Alphaproteobacteria > Sphingomonadales > Pedomonadaceae > Pedomonas > Pedomonas sp. The sequence goes on from NZ_DATBUP010000127.1 coordinate 15,176, forward strand.
GGACGACCGACTGGATCAGCGAGGACGGCCGCCGCAAGCTGCGGGAATACGGCATCGCCCCGCCGCCGGGCTTCACGTCCAAGCGCGCGCTTCTGGGGGAATCCACGGAAATCGCCTGCCCCCGCTGCGGCAGCCACGATACCGAGCGGGTCAGCCAGTTCAGCTCCACCCCGTGCAAGGCGCTGCATCGCTGCCGGTCGTGCCTGGAGCCGTTTGAAGCCTTCAAGTGCCACTAAGCGGCACCAAGAGATAATCGGAGTTATCCGCCATGCGTCAGTTCCATCCCCTGCGTGTCGCCGAGGTCAAACGGGAAACGCCCGAGGCCGTCTCCATCCGTTTTGACGTGCCGCAGGATCTGGCGTCCCTGTTCCAGTACACGCCCGGCCAGCACCTCACGCTGAAAACCGAGATCGGCGGGCAGGAAGTGCGCCGCTCCTATTCCATCTGCTCCGGCACGGACGAAGGCATGCTGCGCATCGCCGTCAAGAAGATCCCGGAGGGCGTCTTCTCCGGCCACGCCAACGAAGGCCTGAAGCCGGGCGACACCATCGAGGTCTATCCGCCGACGGGCCGCTTCTCGGTCGAGATCGACCCCGAGGCCGCCCGCTCCTACGTCGCCTTCGTGGCGGGCAGCGGCATCACGCCGGTGCTCTCCATCGTCAAGACCGTGCTGGCGCGCGAGCCCAAGAGCCGTTTCCTGCTGGTCTACGGCAACCGCACGCCGGGCAGCATCATGTTCATGGAAGAGCTGGCCCAGCTGAAGGACCGCTACATGGGCCGCCTCGAGATCCTGCACGTGCTGAGCCAGGGCCAGTCGGACATTCCGCTGTTCAACGGCCGCATCGATGCGGAAAAGGTGCAGGCGGTCCTCAAGCACCTGGTTGACCCGGCCTCCATCGATGCCGCCTTCATCTGCGGCCCCAACGCCATGATCGACACGGTGGAGGAAACCCTCAGCAAGGCGGGCGTGGACAAGAAGCGCATCCTCACCGAGCGCTTCCTCGCGCCGGACGCCGCCTGCGGCACGCCGGTCATCCGCCCGGCCATGGCCGCGGGCGCGCAGGTCACCGTCATCATCGACGATCAGGCCGTCAGCTTCCCGGACAACGGCACCGTCTCCATTCTGGATGGCGCGCTGGAGGCCGGTGCGCCCGTGCCCTTTGCCTGCAAGGGCGGCGTCTGCTGCACCTGCCGCGCCAAGGTGCTGGAGGGCGAGGTGGAAATGGCGGTCAACTACAACCTTGAGGAAGAGGAAGTTGCGGCGGGTTATGTCCTCACCTGCCAGTCCTTCCCCAAGACGGAGCGCGTGGTCCTCAGCTTTGATGCTTGAGGCTGCGGGCTCATCCCTGTGCGGCGGCCGGTCTCTCCCCCCTTCCCGGCCGCCGTGCAGGAGCAGCTTTCGAGCAGGGTGGCACACCCTGTGCTTAAGAAAGTGCGACCGGAATCAAATACAGGACCGCGCTCTGATGCGATCCGGTCGCGGCTCTGGTACGCTTATCCGCCAGACGGGGCACCCTTGCGTGCCCCGTTGCCGTTTTAGTGTTTCATGGTGCATTACTGGCCGAGGTTCGTGGACTGCTGGATTGAAACCCTCGATTGCAGAGGCCATAACGCACGCACGTGTAACGGTTTAGACAGACAGGCTTAGGACTCATGGCTCGCACTCAAGCGCCCGACTACGATGACCGCCGCCAGACCATCGCGGATCGCGCAGCCGAGTTGTTTGCGCGCATGGGCTTTCACCGCGCCTCTATTTCCGATCTGGCCGAGGCGTGCGGCACGTCCAAGTCTGCGCTCTATCACTACTATTCGTCCAAAGAGGCCATCCTCTTCGACATCCTCCACGATCACACCCAGCTTCTGCTGGAGACCGCGCAGGAGATCGCCGGATCCGGCGGCAGCGCCACCGAGCGCCTGCGCCGTCTGGCCGAGAGCTTCATGGAGATCTACGTCAGCACCACCGCCAAGCATGTGGTGCTGCTGAACGAGATCGCCTCCCTGCCCGAGGAGCAGCGCCGCGAGGTCGTCGCCCTGCAGAATCAGGTGGTGGACATCTTCCTGTCGCTGCTGGTGGAAATCCGGCCCGACCTCAAGGACCGCACCGAGATGCGTAAGCCGGTCGCCATGATGTTCATGGGCGCGCTCAACTGGACCTACACCTGGTTCCGGCAGGACGGCCCCGTCAGCCCCGGCCAGTTCGCCGATATGGTGGTGGACCTGTTCACCTCCGGCCTGCCCGCCATGCCCCTGCCGAACACTGATACCCGCACCAGCACCGCCACCGGCACCGCCGCTGCTCGCAACAAAGCCTCGGCGTAAGGCCGGGCCCGGAGATCACACCCATGGACCGCTCCGCCCTTCTGGCCGCCCTCATTCGTCATGAAAACCCGCTGGACAAGGTGGTGA
>NZ_DATBUP010000128.1:0-16202 GCF_036515995.1 Pedomonas sp.
CCGCCAAGATCAAGGCCGTGGCGGCTCTGGGCGAAGAGCACGGCGCACAGCTCGTCGGCAAGCTGCTGAAGAAGCTGGAGCAGGATATCGTCCGCACCGCCATCCTGAAGGACGGCAAGCGCATCGACGGCCGCGACACCAAGACGGTTCGCCAGATCGACGTGCAGACCCAGGTTCTGCCGCGCACCCACGGTTCGGCGCTGTTCACCCGCGGCGAGACGCAGGCGATCGTGACGACCACGCTGGGCACCGGCGACGACGAGCAGATGATCGACAGCCTCGACGGCACCCGCCACGAGCACTTCATGCTGCACTACAACTTCCCGTCCTACTCGGTCGGTGAAGTGGGTCGCTTCGGCTTCCAGGGCCGCCGCGAAGTCGGCCACGGCAAGCTGGCCTGGCGCGCCCTGCGCCCGGTTCTGCCTGCCAAGGACGCCTTCCCGTACACCCTGCGCGTGGTTTCGGACATCACCGAGTCCAACGGCTCCTCCTCCATGGCGACCGTCTGCGGCGGTTCGCTGTCGATGATGGACGCCGGCGTGCCGCTGGTGCGCCCGGTTTCCGGCATCGCCATGGGCCTGATCCTGGAAGGCAAGGACTTCGCCGTCCTGACCGACATCCTGGGTGACGAAGATCACCTGGGCGACATGGACTTCAAGGTGGCCGGCACCTCCGAGGGCATCACCGCCCTGCAGATGGACATCAAGGTTGCAGGCATCACCGAAGAGATCATGAAGGTGGCGCTGGAGCAGGCTCACGCGGGCCGCGCTCACATCCTCGACAAGATGAACGAAGCTCTGGGCGGCACCCGTCAGGAAATGTCGCAGCACGCTCCGCGCATCGAGACCATCAAGATCCCGAAGGAAAAGATCCGCGAAGTCATCGGCACCGGCGGCAAGGTCATCCGCGAGATCGTGGAAGTCACCGGCGCGAAGGTGGACATCGAGGACGACGGCACCGTCAAGGTTTCGTCCTCCAACCTCGACCAGATCAAGGCCGCCCTCAAGTGGATCGAGGGCATCGTGGCCGAGCCGGAAGTCGGCCGGATCTACGAAGGCAAGGTCGTCTCCATCGTCGACTTCGGCGCGTTCGTGAACTTCCTGGGCAGCCGTGACGGCCTCGTCCACATCTCCGAGATCAAGCCGGAGCGCGTGGCCAAGGTTGCGGACGTCCTGAAGGAAGGCGAAATGGTCAAGGTCAAGGTGCTCGGCATTGACGACCGCGGCAAGGTTCGCCTGTCCATGCGCCTGGTCAACCAGGAAACCGGCGAAGAGCTTCCGGACGAGCGTCCGGCTCGCGAATCGCGCGGTGAGGGCGAAGGCGACGGCGACCGTGGCGACCGTGGTGATCGCGGCGAACGCAGCGGCGACCGTGATCGCCGCCGCCGCCGCAGCCCGCGCAGCGACGGCTAAGCCGGCAAGAGGGTATTGAAACGGGCGAATTGCCCCTTACTTTACCCTCAGTGATCGTGGTGAAGGGCCCCGCACCGGGGCCCTTTGTCATATCTGCTCCGGATCGGCTGTGTTCCGGATCGACTGTGTTCCGGATCGACGCGATGAGCGGCCGAGGGCACGGGAGCGCAGCCCCTCGAAAGAGGCAGGAGCGTTCGGGGAGGATCGGGCAGCTGGCCGCATTGCGGCCACGTGCAAGAAAAACGCGCCTGGGGCGTGACACCAGTGGCCCGATTGTGCGTAAATTAGGCCGGTATGGGTTCAGACGCAGCGTTGCGTGCGGCTTCACCCTCGCCTTTATTCCCCGAACCATGTATTGCAAAACCTTTGGAAAGTACCCGGAAAGGCGCAAGCCCATGTTGAAGTCGCTCAATGCCGTTCGGATCGGTGGACGTGAAGTTCTGCCGCTGATTGAAGGCGGCAAGGGCATCAATGCCACCAATCACATGTCCTCCGGCGCGTGGGCGCTGGCCGGTGGCATCGGCACTGTCTCTGCGGTGAACGCCGATTCGTATGATGACGACGGCAACGCCATTCCCCAGGTCTATCACGGCCGCACCCGTCGCGACCGTCACGAAGAGCTGGTCCGTTACGCCATCGAAGGCGGTGTGGAACAGGTGCGCCGCGCCTGGGACATCGCCTCTGGCAAGGGCGCGCTCAACATCAATGTCCTGTGGGAAATGGGCGGTGCGCAGCGCGTGCTGGAAGGCGTGCTGGAGCGCACCAAGGGCCTCGTCTCGGGCGTGACCTGCGGCGCGGGCATGCCCTACCGGCTCTCTGAAATCGCCGCTTCGCACGGCGTGCATTACTACCCCATCGTTTCCTCGGCCCGCGCCTTCCGCGCGCTGTGGAAGCGCGCCTATCACAAGGCCGCCGAATGGCTGGGCGCGGTGGTGTATGAAGATCCGTGGCGGGCCGGCGGCCACAACGGCCTCTCCAACGCCGAGGATCCGCTGAAGCCGGAAGATCCGTATCCGCGCGTGAAGGCCATTCGTGACGTGATGCGTCAGGAAGGCATTTCGGACGACGTGCCCATCGTGATGGCCGGCGGCGTGTGGAACCTGACCGAGTGGGAACACTGGATCGACAACAAGGAGCTGGGCGCGATCGCCTTCCAGTTCGGCACCCGTCCGCTGGTAACGCAGGAAAGCCCGATCCCGCAGCAGTGGAAAGAGCGCCTGCTTCAGCTTGAAGAAGGCGATGTGCTGCTGCACCGCTTCTCACCGACCGGCTTCTACTCCTCGGCCGTGAAGAACCCGTTCCTGCGGGACCTGGAAACCCGCTCCGAGCGGCAGATCCCCTTCACCACCGAGGAAGTGGGCGAGCACACCTTCCTGCTGGACGTGGGCAATCTGCCGCGCGGCCAGAAGGCGTTCGTGACCAAGGGCGACCTGCTGCACGCCCGTGAATGGGTGGGCCTTGGCTACACCGAGGCGCTGAAGACCCCGGATTCGACGATGGTGTTCGTCACCCCCGAGAGCAAGGCCGAGATCCGCAAGGACCAGTCGGACTGCATGGGCTGCCTGTCGCAGTGCAGCTTCTCCTCGTGGGCTGACAACGAGAAGAACGCGACCGGCTACCTGGCCGACCCGCGCTCCTTCTGTATTCAGAAGACGCTGCAGTCCATCGGCCACGGCGGCGACATCGACCAGAACCTGATGTTCGCCGGTCATAACGCTTATCGCTTCAAGAACGACCCGTTCTACTCGAACGGCTTCATCCCTACGGTGAAGCAGCTCGTCGAACGCATCGTTGCCGGCAACTAAGCCGAACGACGTTCTGCCTTACGAGAAAGCCCGGCTTCCGCCGGGCTTTTTTGCTTTCAGGGGTATTCTTTAGGGAAGATTTCTTTCTGCAGGGGACTTGGTCCCCTGCACCCCATTCGTTTTGCGGCCTCACCCGGCACGAAAGGCGCGCCCCTGTTCTAAAGGCGGATGCAAAAACGGCCGTGTTCCAGATGCGCGCTGGAGGCGCGGCCCGATCAAGCGAATGGGGGCGTGGGGGACAAGTCCCCCACAAAACCTGACTTTGCCCAGCCAGATCAATCGATCTGCGCGATGGCGTCGGTGGCTTCGGGTGTGAGGCTTCCCGGCACGATGGTGACGGGGCACGGCAGGGAGCCGGAGATCTGTCCGGAGAAGAAGTTGACCAGCGGTCCCGGTTCGCCCTTGGGCGAGGCGGCGAGGACGAGGCGCACGATGGCGGGGTCGTCACGCACGGCGGCCAGCACCTGATCGGCGGCCTTGCCTTGGCGGATATCGATTTGTGCGGGACAGCCGCAGATCTTCTCCACGTCCACCGCGAAGGCTTCCAGCAGGGCTTCTGCCTGCTCGCGCGCTTCCTGTTCCATGACGTTCTGCACGCCACCCCACTGGACGAATTCCAGCGGTGGCATGACATAGACGATCATCACTTGCCCGCCGGGCGTGTGCCGCGCCCGCCCTGCGGCGTACCGCAAGGCGACCCGGCATTCCGGGGTTTGATCGACAACCACAACATATTTGCGGGCTCTGCCGCCGGTGCTGCCGCTGCCGCTTCCTCTGCCCTGGCTTGCGCCTTCCGGCGGTTCGCCAGCGGACTGGGGCTCTGACTGCTCAACCATAAGCCTGACTCTGCCATTGCAACGGGGCTCTCGCAAGCGCGGCGTGCATCGCCCGGCGCATATACGACCAGTGCATATGAGCCCTTGACCTTAACACAGTGTCAGGCCGTAGTTTCCGCAAAGACCTTTCCTTTCCGGCCGGAGCGATGAACCGGATGATGAACACACCACTGAAGCGGCGCACCCTGCTTGGCGCGGGCGTTGCCGGTCTGGCGGGCCTTGGACTGCCCGGGTTGCTGCCCGCGTGGGCGCGAACCGGCTCGAGCGGGCTGACCCCTGCGCACCCCACCCTGACCGGCGAGGACATCCACCTGCACGTGGCGGACAGCCACTTCACGGTGGGCGGGCGCAAGGGCCATGCGGTGACGATCAATGGCGTTCTGCCCGCCCCGCTCATTCGCCTGCGCGAGGGGCAGAACGTGCGCCTGCACGTGCACAACATGCTGGCGGAGGACACCTCCATCCACTGGCACGGGCTCATTCTGCCGTTCCACATGGACGGCGTGCCGGGCATCAGCTTCCCCGGCATTCCGCCAAAGTCCGCGTTCGTCTACGAGTTCCCGGTCGTCCAGAACGGCACCTACTGGTACCACAGCCACTCCGGCCTGCAGGAGCAGCAGGGGCACTATGGCCCGCTGGTGATCGACCCCAGGGACGCGGACCCGGTGCAGTATGACCGGGAGCACGTGATCGTGCTGTCAGACTGGACCTTCCTGCATCCGCACAGGATCATGGAGAAGGTGAAGCAGCAGGGCGGCTACTTCAACCAGCAGAAGCAGACCGTTCTCGGGGCGCTTGGCAATGACCCGGCCGAGCGCATGACGCCGATGGAGCGGCTGGCCTGGGGCCGGATGCGCATGGACCCGGCCGACATCTCGGACGTGACCGGCTCGACCTACACCTACCTGATCAACGGCCATGGCCCGCAGGAGAACTGGACGGGCCTGTTCAAGCCGGGTGAGCGGGTGCGGCTGCGTTTCATCAACGCCTCGGCCATGACGATCTTCAACGTGCGGATTCCGGGCCTGCCCATGACCATCGTGCAGGCGGACGGGCAGAACGTGCGCCCGGTGGAGACGGACGAGTTCCAGATTTCCGTTGCCGAAACCTACGACGCCATCATCACGCCGACGGAGGCACAAGCCTACACGCTGGTGGCCGAGTCCATCGACCGCTCCGGCCTGACGCGGGCGACGCTTGCGCCCCGGCTGGGCATGGAAGCCGCCGTGCCGCCGCTGCGGCCCCGCCCCACCCTCTCCATGCGCGACATGGGTATGGGCGGAATGGGGGGCATGGGCGGAATGGATCACGGCGCGGGCGGGCATGAAGGCCACGGATCAGGCGGTCACGGTTCGGGCGGGCACGGTTCGGGCGGCATGGACCATTCCATGCGCGACACCTCCGCTCTTCCGGAGACGGTGAAGGCGGGGCCGGGCATGGACATGGTCTCCCCGATGCCGGTGGACCGGACGGCCGACCGGCCGCTGGGACTGGAGAACGAGCCGCACCGGGTGCTGACCTACCACCACCTGACCCCGCTCACCCCCTTCCCCGACACGCGCGAGCCCGCGCGGCGCATCGACATTCACCTGACCGGCAACATGGAGCGGTTCATGTGGTCGTTCGACGGGCAGAAGCTGAACGAGGGGCTGGAGCCGATCCGGCTGGCGCGCAACGAGCGGGTGCGGGTGCGGCTCATCAACAACAGCATGATGAACCACCCCATTCACCTGCACGGCCACTTCTTCGAGGTGGTGACCGGCATGCCGGGCGGAAACCCGGTGAAGCACACGGTCAACGTGATGCCGGGCGGCATCGCCAGCTTCGATCTGACGGCCGATGCGCCGGGCGACTGGGCCTTCCACTGCCACCTGCTCTACCACATGCACGCCGGCATGATGAACGTGGTGAAGGTGCGCCCGATGGATGATGTGGCGGCCGCCCCGGTGCAGGCTGACCATCAGGGCCGTGAAGGCCATCAGGGCCATCAGGGCCATGGGGGACATCAGGGCCATGAGGGGCACAGGATGGACCATGGCCAGCACCACGGCCACGATCAAGGCCACCATAAGGGCGGGGGAGAGCACTGATGAACCGTTCGCCCCTTCTTGCCGCCTGCGCGCTGGCGGTATTCGCCGCGCCGGTTGCCGCCGGGCAGGCCGATCCGCACGCCGGGCACCAGATGGATCACGGCAGCCATGGGCAACATGGCCAACATGACCAGCCCCAGCCGGACCCCCATGCAGGGCACCAGATGGACCACGGCAGCCACGAGCAACATGGCCAACATGCTCAGCCCCAGCCCGATCCCCACGCGGGGCACGGCGCACCGGCCAGCGACCCCCATGCCGGGCACCGCATGCCCGCGCCCGGAAACCAGCCGCCGGTCGCGCCGCCGCCGCCGGAGGCGCTGACCGGGCCGGAGCATGCCGCCGATACGGTGTGGAACCCGCAGGTGATGGCGCGGGTGCGCCAGAGCGAGCTGATCGACATGCACGGGCGCTTCCGCGGCTCCATGGTGATGGTGGACCGGCTGGAGTATCAGGCGCGGGACGGCCATGACGGCTACGTGTGGGACGCCAACGCCTGGGTGGGCGGCGACTACGACAAGCTCTGGCTGAAGACCGAAGGCCACGGCGGGTTTGGCGAGGCGGTGGAAAGGGCCGAGGTGCAGGCGCTGTGGAGCCGGGCCATCGGCCCGTGGTTCGACGTGCAGGCAGGCATTCGTTACGACATTCGCCCCAAACCGGATCGGGCCCATGCGGTGCTGGGCGTGCAGGGCCTTGCGCCCTACTGGTTCGAGGTGGATGCGGCCCTGTTCCTCTCCGAGAAGGGCGACCTGACGGCGCGGTTGGAAGCCGAGCACGACATGCGCCTGACCAACCGCCTGATCCTCCAGCCCCGCGCGGAGGTCGAGCTGGCGGCGCAGGACGTGCCGGAGCTGGGCGTGGGGTCGGGCCTGTCCTCCATCGAGGCGGGGCTGCGCCTGCGCTACGAGTTCGTGCAGGAGTTCGCGCCCTACGTGGGGGTGGAATACGGCCGCCTGCTCGGCGACACGCGGGACTTCGCCCGCGCGGCAGGCGAGGATGCGGGCGGCTGGACGGTGCTCATCGGTCTGCGCACGTGGTTCTGAGGTCCGGGAGCCGTGCCCTCTCCCAGGGCGGGATCTTGAGTCTTACCGACTGCCGGAGCGGGCCTGCGCGTTGGTCTGGGCGCGAGTCTGCGCCGCGCCTTGCTGCTGGGTGGTGGCCGGGGCGGCGCGCAGGTCCTTCGCCAGCGAAAGGAGCTGCTCCCGGGCGCGCTGGACGGCGAAGCCCTGCTCCATCAGGTGGTTCTTGACCAGCATGCTGCCCGGATCACCCACGGTGACGACCAGCGGATTGATGCCGACGGTTGCCTCGAGGCTGCGGGCGACGGCGGCCCAGCGGGCCGAGAGCTGGCGCTGGCGGATGAGCGGGGCGAAGTCCTCCCGCAGACCGGCAAGGATGAGCATGGAGGCGTAGGCCTCCCCGCGCACGGCGTAGAAGATCTCGTCATTGCCGAGGCGCCTGCCCTCCACGGCCTCATCGCCCGACACATGGCGGACCAGCGCGTCCTCCCCTTCGGACAGGGCGCTGGCCAGATGATCGAGCATGAGGGCAAGCGTTGCCGCATCCCGCACTGACGGCGCGCTGCCGTTGGCCACGCGGGCGTTGTAGGCGCGGATGTAGTCCACTGCATCGTCATAGCGGGAGGCGGAGGAAGCGCGCACCCACGGCCAGTCCGTGCCGATCCACCAGCGATCCGGCGGGGTGGCCAGAGCATCGTGCGCTTCCAGCAGGTCGGCATCCGTCGGCTGGCGGGTGGTCAGCGCGGCGGTGAAGCGAAACACCGCCATGCGGATGCCGCGCTGGTAGGCGGGCATGTTGTTGAGCATGGCCGAGGGGAAGAACCAGGGATCATCCGGGGTCCAGCTGTGCTCGTTGACTTCGCGGTTGAGGACGGCGCTGGTCATGGCAACGGCGACGCTGCCGCCGGGCGGCAGGTCTTCCTCGGCCGGGCGGAAGGCAGGGTTGTCATCCACGTTGGAGGTCAGAAGCGCGCCCATCCCGAAATAGAGCAGCAGGAACCACACCGTGAGCGTGGCGAGGAAGATGGCGCGGGACTGGGTGATGAACGCCAGAAAGGCCCGGAAGGGATGACGGCGGAACGCCGGGGAGACGGGCGGCAGCTCGGCGCTCGGCATCTCGGACGGCGAGACGCTGGCATCCGGCGTGAAGGGCTTGTTCGGATCGGGCGGGGCGGCCTCGGGCGTCGAGGGAACCTCGAACGGCCGGTCCTCTGCGGTCTGGCCGTCGGCCGAGGCGGGAGGGGCAGAAGCAGGAGGCGGCGAGGCAGGAGGAGTGGCTCCGGTCTCGGAAGGCGTCCTTGCAGGAGCTTTTGGAGCAGCCAGATTACCAACCCAACGTCTCAAGCCATCCAGCCAGCCCAGCATTGCACCCCCTTGCAGACATCAGCCGGGCCGGAGCGGCCCGGTTGGGTTCGATCACCCCGGCAGGAAGAGAACGCTTCACAACCCGCCGGGGCGACAAATGAACCTATTACTTCGACGGCAGGTCGATCGTAACCCGCTTGGTCATGCCTGAGGTTCCCGGAAAGTCCGTGAACATGGCCTGAACCAGATAGGGCATCACTTCCGGCAGGCGATTGTCCTTGCCGACGGATTCGACCCGGCCTTCAAACAGCGGGACCGCGCCTTCGCCGTCCTTACCGGCACTGGCCTGAGCAGAACCGGGGCGCACGATATCCATGGTCAACTGGCGGGTGTACACCGTGTAGGAGTAGACCTCCGGCTCGGAGAACGGGCTGCCCCAGAACGGATCATAGAAGCCCCAGCCGTACGGGTAGAATGCCCGGTGACGCCAGCTGTAATAATACGGCGCGTAGGAGCCGGTGCCCGGACGGGTGGCGATCTTCTCGCGGCCCGGCGAGACGGCATAGTCGATACGGACCTCAAGCGAAGGCTGCGCGGTGCCGTCAGCCTGACGGTAGCCCTGCTTGGTCATCTCTGACGCCACATACTGGGCATAGGTGGCGAATTCCAGACTGTCCTGCTTCTTCGGGTCCGCCGCGACCACGCGGAACGACTCGCCCTGCGGCGCTGGCATCCGGTGGAACCGGGCAACGTCCGACTTGATCTGACTGGCGCACGCCGCAAGCAGAAGCAGCATCAGGCCAGCAGCAACTTTACCGAAACGGGGCATATACTTAACTCCCAGGTCCTTTCCGCTTCCTGCTCATTCCTTGGAATTCTTCGACCTTACATCCTAGGCTGTAAGGACTGAACCCGAACTGAACAAAAACGGAACTACTGCGGTTGTTGCAGAGCTGGCATTCCGATTGGGTGCAATGCTTCGCTCTGTAAGCCCCGCAGCGAACATATGGGGAGTATAGTGCCCGTGCCGCAATGGCAGGGCAAAGGAATAGTTTTAAAATAACAACATTCTACGCCGAACGGTGGTCCGGCCTCGCCGGGGCGGGCCGGACCATGGTTCCGGCGGTGATCACGGGCGCAGGAAGCCGACCGTGTCGTACACCTTGTCCACCACCGGGCGGGCGATGGCATCGGCCTTTTCGGCACCTTCGCGCAGGACCGCATCCACATAGGCCGGATCGGCCAGCAGCTCGCGGAAGCGGGTGGCGATGGGGGCCAGCTTGGAGACGGTCAGGTCCGCCAGCGCGGGCTTGAACGCGCCGAAGCCCTTGCCGGCGAACTCGGCGAGCACAGCCTCCGGCGAGGTGTCTGCCAGAGCGGCGTAGATGCCCACCAGGTTCTGCGCCTCGGGGCGGCCTTCCAGCCCGTCCTTGGTGTCCGGCAGGACCTCGGGGTCGGTCTTGGCCTTCTTGATCTTGGAGACGATGGTGTCGGCATCGTCGGTCAGGTTGATGCGGCTCATGTCGGACGGATCTGACTTGCTCATCTTCTTCGAGCCGTCCCGCAGGCTCATGACGCGGGTGGCCGGGCCGGTGATGACCGGCTCGGGCAGCACGAACAGCTCGGTCTCGTAATCGTTGTTGAACTTCTGGGCGATGTCGCGCGCCAGCTCGATGTGCTGCTTCTGGTCTTCGCCCACCGGAACGTGGGTGGCGAGGTAGACCAGAATGTCAGCGGCCTGAAGCACCGGATAGACGTACAGGCCGACGCTTGCGCCTTCCCGGTCCTTGCCCGCCTTTTCCTTGAACTGGGTCATGCGGTTCAGCCAGCCGATGCGGGCGACGCAGTTCAGAACCCAGCACAGCTCGGCATGGGCCCTGACCGCGCTCTGGTTGAACAGAACGGCTTTCTTCGGATCAACGCCCGCCGCCAGAATGGCCGCCGCCATTTCGCGGATCTGGCCGCGCAGCTCGGCCGGGTTCTGCTTGACGGTGATGGCGTGCAGGTCAACCACGGAGAAGACGCAGGGCGCTTCGTCCTGCCAGCGCACCCAGTTCCGGATTGCTCCCAGATAGTTGCCGAGATGCAGGTTGCCGGTGGGCTGAATGCCAGAGAACACGCGCTTGGTCATGGGTCCGATCCTGTGCCTGCCGCCCGGCCTCATTGCCCCGGCGGCTCAATTCGCTCGTGCCGGGGTCATAGCACTCACGGCAGATGGGTCAATTGCCGCCGCGTCTGAGCCGCGCTTTCAATTCGCGCAGCGGCATCACCCCCAGCAGCGCCGCCGCCGTGAAGTAGACCAGCGCGCCCACAAACACGACCATGAGCACCGCCCCCACACGCTCCAGCGTGCCGCCATCAAAGCTTAGAGGGGCGAAATCCTGAGGGCTGGAGGCCAGCAGCGCGGCAAGGCTTGCCGCCATGAGGCCGGAAGCGGCGGCCGTGCCCAGCATCCGCCGCCGGAACACGGCATCGAACCGGAAGGACCCGGCGCGGTGCAGCATCCAGTACAGCAGGGCGCAGTTGGCCCAGGCGGAGGCAGCGGTGGCCCACGCAAGGCCCGCCACGCCATAGGGGCCGATAAGGAGAAGAATGAGCGCAACGTTGAGGCCGAGCGCCGCCAGAGCGGTCTTGACCGGGGTTGCGGTGTCTCCCCGGGCGAAGAAGGCGGGGGTGAGCACCTTGACCAGAACGTAGGCGGGCAGACCCGCCGCCAGCCCGGTGAGCACGGCCGCCGTGGCGGCGGCATCCGCGGCGCTGAAGCGCCCGCCCATGTAGAGCGCGGTGACGAGCGGGTGGCTCAACACCATGAGCGCGGCGGCGGCCGGCAGGGAGAGGAACAGCGCCATCTCCGCCGCCCGGTTCTGGATGTGGATGGCCTGTGCCTGCTCGCCCTTTGCAATGTGCGCCGCCAGCGCGGGCAGGAGCGCCGTGCCGAGCGCAATGCCGACGACGCCCAGCGGGAGCTGGTTCAGCCGGTCAGCGTAGTTCAGGTAACTGAGGCTGCCCTGCGGCAGGCGGCTGGCGAAGAACAGGTCGATGAGCTGGGAGATCTGGTAAACACCGGCGCCGAGCGCCGCCGGGCCGACCATGGCGAAGAAGCGCTTCACCCGGGGCGAGAGCCGGGGGCGGCGCAGCGTCAGGCGCACCCCTGCCCGGCGGCACGCCCACAGCAGCCAGAGGAACTGGAGGAGGCCCGCCGCCGCCACGCCCCACGCCAGCCAGCGGGCAGTCATGACCTCTCCGGCAGCCTCGTCTCCCGATGCCAGAAGCAGAGCCGCGATCAGCACGATGTTCAGCAGCACGGGCGCGCTCGCGCTGGCGGCGAAGCGGGACAGACTGTTGAGGATGCCGCCCAGCAGCGCGGCGAGCGAGATGAACAGCAGGTAGGGGAAGGTGACGCGGGAGAGGCTGACGGCGGTCTCCAGCTTGCCGGGCACATCGGCAAAGCCGCCGCCGCCGTTCAGCAGCCACACAGCTGCGGGCATGAACATCTCGGCCAGCGCCGTCAGCAGCAGGAGGGCGGGCAGCAGCACGGCCAGCACGTCTTCGGCGAAGCGGCGGGCGGCCTCCAGCCCGCTTTCGGCCTTCTCTCGGCTGAACAGGGGAACGAAGGCGCTGGCAAACGCCCCTTCCGCGAACAGACGGCGGAACACGTTGGGCAGCTTGAAGGCGAGATTGAAGGCGTCTGCGGCGAGCCCGGCGCCGAGGACGCGGGCCATGATCATCTCTCGCGCAAAGCCGAGGATGCGGCTGACGAGGGTGAGCCCGCCAATAAGACTTGCGGCCCGGATCAGGGTCATTCGCCCCGCTCCGAGCCGCAAGTTTCAGACAACGCCACGCACACCGGGATCAGCTCCACTCAGGATCAGTTCCACTCTGGCGCGTGCGAAATCAGTTACGCGTTGCCGGCGACATCGCCGGACAGGTCAGTGGCGGCGCCATTGGCCTGACCACGCTGCTGCATGTACAGCGCGGCGAAGTCGATGGGATCCAGCAGCAGCGGCGGGAAGCCGCCGTCGCGGGTGGCGTCGGCCACGATGCGGCGGGCGAACGGGAACAGCATGCGCGGCGCTTCCACCAGCAGGAACGGCTCCAGAGCCTCTTCCGGCACGTTGCGCAGGCCGAACACGCCCGAGTACAGCAGCTCGACCTGGAAAGCCTTCAGTGCTTCCTGACGGGCAGTGGCTTCAACGCGCAGGTCCACCTCGTAGGCGTCTTCGGCCACGCGGCGCACGCCGACGTTCACGTTCACCTCGATGCGCGGCTGGTTGCCGGCGGCATTCTGCAGCGACTGCGGAGCGTTGGGGTTCTCGAAGGAGAGATCCTTCACATACTGAGCCAGAATGCTCACCTGCGGGGCGCTGTCTTCGCCTGCCACGCCTTCAGCGATTTCATCAGCACGTTCGCTCATGGATAATCCTTGCTTGTGTCTGGGCTTGTATCTGGGCCTGTGTCTGCCTTTACACCGGAGGCGCTACTCGGTTTGAACTCGTCTCCGGCAGAACTCGTCCCCGGCGTTAGCATGGCCCGCCGAACCGAGGCAAGTGCGGCAGGGAGAACCTCCCTCCCGCGGCGGCCCCTCCGACAGGGCGCGGTTCCGGAAACTGCGGCCCTTCGTGCAAGGTTTGCGTTCAGGCCGGGTTGCGGATCGCAGCAAAGAGCTTAAGTGAAGATGGTGTAAAGATGGACCGTTCCCCGCCATGTTGCTATGGTAGCGGGATACGAAGTTCGTTTTTCAGCAGATCAATTCTGGGCCTGGTTTAATGTCTGACAGCATGCAAATTATCGAAATCGTGTTTCTGGCAATGCTGGCCGGGTTTGTCGCCCTGCGGCTGGTCAGTGTTCTGGGCCGCCGGACCGGCAACGAGAAGCCGGCCGGAGACATGCTTTCAGGCTCCGAGACCGCCCGCGACAATGCCCCCGCCTCCGCGCAGGGCCAGCAGCGCGGCACGGTTCTGCACATGCCCTCCGACATCAACGCCCAGACCCGGCAGGGGCTGGAAGACATCGCCGAGGCCGACGGCAGCTTCGATGCCCAGCAGTTCCTGGAAGGCAGCCGCGCCGCCTACCGCATGATCCTGGAAGCGTTCTGGAACGACGACCTCGATTCCGTGAAGCCGTTCGTGGCCGACCATGTGCTGGAGCAGTTCCACCGCGCCATCGATGCCCGCAAGGCCGAGGGGCTGGTGCTGGACAACCGCCTGATCAGCATCGACCGCTCCGCGCTGGTGGATGCTACCCTCTCCGCCGCCATGGCCGAGGTGACCGTGCGCTTCGACGCGACGCTGGCCGCCGTGACCCGCGACCGGGACGGCAAGGTGATCGCCGGTTCCGAGACCGACGCGGTGAAGACCCACGACGTGTGGACCTTCAGCCGCCATACCCGCTCGCCGGATCCGAACTGGCTGCTGACCGCCACCGACACGGCGGCGTAACCCCATGACCCGTGCTGCGTTTCGGACGGCGATCGCCGTCTCGGTAAGCCTGTCTGTTCTGGCTGCCTGTACCCCGGCCCGCAAGGAGCCGGTTGCCCCCACCCCGCCGAGCCAGCCGGTCCCGAGCCCGGCCCCGGTTCCGAGTCAGCCCGCGCCGGAGCCGGTCCTGCCGGTGCCGACGCCCGGCCCCGCCCCGGTGCAACCGCCCGTGCCCGCGCCGCTGCCGGAGGACGTGATCAGCGCCGCCCAGCTGCCGCGCACGGCCGGGCCTGCAGTCAGCCAGCTTCCGGGTTGGCAGCAGAGCGACCCGCTGCCCGCGCTGCACGCCTTCCGCAGGTCCTGCCGCTCGCTGGAGCGCCGTCAGGATGTCTCCGGCCTCACCCGCCCGGGGGACTGGACCGCCATCTGCGCCAGCGTGCAGAGCGTGGGCAACACCACGGCAGAGGCCCGCCGCTTCTTCGAGACCCACTTCGCCACCCTGCGCGTCGGCGAGGGCGCAACCGCAGGCGTCGGCCTCAACACCGGCTACTACGAGCCCGAACTGGCCGGTGCGCGGAGCTGGTCGATGGAATATTCCGTGCCGCTCTACCGCCGCCCGCCCGAGCTGGTGGACGTGGACCTGGGCATCTTCCGGGAAAACCTGCGCGGCCAACGCATCGCCGGGCGCATCGAGGGCAACAAGCTGGTGCCCTATGCCGACCGCGGCCAGATCGAGGAAGGCGCGTTGCAGAACCGCGGCCTCGAGCTGGCATGGGTCCGCGACCCCTATGAGGCGTTCTTCCTGCACATTCAGGGCTCCGGCCGCGTGCGCCTGCCGGACGGCTCGATCATGCGCGTGGGCTACGACGGGCAGAACGGCCACCAGTACCAGGGCATGGGCCGCCTCCTGCTCGACAGGGGCCTGCTCGCGCCGGGTCAGGCCACCATGCAGGGCATCATCGCCTGGGCCCGGGCCAATCCGGAGAAGGCGCGCCAGATCATGCGCGAGAACCGCTCCTTCGTGTTCTTCCGCGAACTGACGGGCGAAGGCCCGCTCGGCGCGATGGGCCATGCGCTGACGCCCTACACCTCCGTGGCCTCCGACCCGCGCTTCGTGCCGCTGGGCGTGCCGCTGTGGCTGGAGACCGCCTACCCCAACCCGCAGGACCGCCGCCAGCACTTCCCCCTCAGCCGCCTGATGGTGGCGCAGGATACGGGCGGCGCGATCAAGGGCCCGAACCGGCTCGACCTGTTCTGGGGCGCGGGCGAGACCGCCGCCATGATTGCCGGCGGCCTTTCGTGGCGGGGCGTGACCACGCTGCTGCTGCCGAGGCCGACCGTGCAGCGCCTGCTGGCCACCAAGCCGGGCCTCCTCGTCTCCACCCCGCCCGCAGGCTCGCCCGCCAAGACCGCGAAGTCTTCCTCGTGACCCGCCGCCTGCGCCCGGATGAACAGGCGGCGTGGGAGGCAATGGCGGCGCAACTCGGCAAGACGGACAAGCCCTCGCGCAAGCCGCGCGAGCTGAAGCCCGACGAGGCCGCCCTGTGGGAACAGGTGGCGAGCAAGGTGCGCCCGCTCGGCAACCGCCCGACCGCCCCCGCCCTGCCGCGCATCAAGCCGCCCGAGGCCCCCCGCGCCGAGGCCGCCCTGCCCAACATCGCCCGCCACCTGAGCGGCCTTTCCGTGGAAGACGCCACTTTGGATGCCGTGTGGGACCGCAAGATCCGCACCGGCGAGGTGCTGCCCGACCTTGTGATCGATCTGCACGGCTATACGCAGGACGCGGCCTACCGGCTGCTGGAGAAGCGCATCCGGCAGGCATTCGAGCGCCGCGCCCGCGTGGTGCTGATCGTGACCGGCAAGGGCAAGTCCACCACCCCGTGGCCCGAAACCCCGCGCGGCATCCTGAAGGAAGCCCTGCCCCGCTGGCTGGACGAACCGGGCCTTCGCCCCTTCATCGCCGCCCTGCGCCCCGCCCACCAGCGCCATGGCGGCCTGGGCGCGTTCTACGCCATCCTGCGGCGGACGCGGGGCGAGTAGGCTCTCAGGTTTATCAGGCGATTTGTGCTTCAGCGATGCGCCTGTTGGACTGATGTTGCGATTATCGTCAAAAACCTATTGACATTGCAAAACCCCTGTGAGAAAAGGGGTGAGCCTTGAAGGTATTTCGAGGCGGTGTTCCGGTTTGCGTGTCGTTGACAACGGATGAGGCACGGGGAGCACGGGGAATGACGGGGCTGATCTGTTTTCTGATTGCGCTGGTGGCAGGCGGCCTTGCCCTGTTTGCGGGAGCGAGCGCGGCTGCGGCGGAGTCGTCT
>NZ_DATBUP010000129.1:0-4890 GCF_036515995.1 Pedomonas sp.
GCGAATTCAGGCCGGAACCCATAAAACCGCGCCTGCCCCATGGCAAGAGGGCCACATGACGCGGCCCGCCGCCCGCCCTCCCCCCGGCTCTGCTACACGTTCGCCTTTGCCATATGCCGGGCCGCCCGCCGGCCGGAGAACACGCAGTCCGCAAAGGACAGCCCGCTCACATAGGTCTGGGAGGCAACGCCCACTGCCGTGCGCCCGGCCGCATAAAGGCCCGGTATGGGCCGGCCTGCCCCGTCCAGCACCTGCCCCGAGGTCTCCTCGACCCTCAGCCCGCCAAAGCTGATGACCGGCAGCGGCAGGAACCGGCTGTCGACGGAAATGTCCATCGCATAGAACGGCCCGGTCTCGAGCGGCGCCATGTCCTCCCGCTCCTTGCCGAACGGGTCCGGCTCATCGCCCCTTGCAGCCCGGTTGTAGGTCTCGATGGTGTCCCGGAGCGTCGCCGCATCGAACCCCACCACCTTTGCCAGCTCCTCGAGCGTTGCCGCCTTCTTGTAGTTGGCCGCCAGGTTCAGCAGCGTCACGTCGCGCTGGAACGGCACGATCAGCGGGTCCATCGCCTGTTTGAACGCGGCCTTCCGGGCCTTGGCATCATAGACCACATAGGCCACGCCGCCCTGATGGTCGCCGATATGCTCGCCGAGCGTTGCGCCATAGACGGTCTCGTCGACGAACCGCTCGCCCTTGCGGTTGACCACGATGCTGTCCGACCACGCCTTGGGCGGATTGATGAACCGCCAGGCGCTGATCTTGTCCATCAAGGCCGTCGCGCCGCCCACCGACATGCCAAGGACGATGCCCGAGCCCTGATCGCCCAGCGTGCCGTTGGGCATGCCCTTGGCGTAGGCGGGCGCATATTCCTGCACCATCTTCGGGTTCATGATGAAGCCGCCCGCGCTCAAGAGCACGCCCTCCCGCGCCCTGATCCAGCGTGGCCTCCGGCTGCGCGTCTCGATCCGTCTCGCCTTGTTCAGGTAATAATTCCCGATGCCGATCGTCACCGCCGCGAACGGCAGTGCGGGCGGCAGCATTTCAAGGAATTTGCTGGCGCGCCTGATATACTTGCTGAACAGCGCCGCCTCGGGCGTGCCCTCCGGAATGGACAGGATCTTGACGCCGATGACCCGGCCCTCGCGGTCAACCACAAGCTGGCGCGCCTCGGAATAGCGGATGAAATTCATGCCGAGCCTGATCGCCGCATCCCGCAGCGGCTCCCAGATCGCACCGCCCAGCCCCCATGCCTTCTTGCCGTTGGTGGTAAAGGCGCGGTGTCCGCGCGCAGCAGGCTTTGCCTGCTTGCGGTAATTGCCGACCAGCGTGTTGTCCGGGTGAAACAGGAAATATTTGAGCGGCGGGTAGGACGCCTTTTTCTTCCACACACTGCCCTGGAATTTCCCGCCGTGCTGCAGGATCCAGTCGACCGTCGGCACGCTCTCCTGAACGAAGCGGCGCAGCGTCTCGTCAGAGACCACGTTGCCGCATTCGATCTTCAGGTATTTGTACATCTCCTCCGGCGTGTCGTCCTCGCCGGCCTCCTGCTGGATGGAGGTGCCGCCGCCCGCATAATAGATACCGCCGTTGGCCGCGGTCGAGCCGCCGCCCTCGTAGCGGTCAACCGCAATCACGCTGAGGCCGCGCTCCACCCCCTCCAGCGCTGCTGCAACGCCCGCCCCGCCGAGGCCGATCACCACCAGGTCCGCCTCCGCCTCCCACGGGTGGGCATCCGGGTTTTCCAGCACCAGCGGATCTTCCACATCAAGGCCCAGCGCCCGCGCCTTCGCCTCGATTGAATACGGCTGAATTGATTTCCCCTGAATGGTCATCGTCACTCCCCAGCAACTGCCCCACGACATGTTCCCCGAGTGTGCCTTTGGCCCCAAGACGACACAAGGTCGGGCGGTGCCCGATCCGCCCGCGAAGGCCCCACCCCCCCCGACGAAAATAGGCCCGTCTCCCCTCGCCTTATCGCCAGCCCCGCCGTCGCCAGCCTTGACAGCGGCGTCTCGTCCCGATCACCTATCCGCCATTTCAACAGAGGCTCTCCGGAAGGCATTTTCCATGCGCGCCACTTTTTCCTCCCTCGCCGTTCTCGCGGCTCTCCTTGCCGCCGCTCCCGCCCCGGTTACCCCCGCCACCGCCGCCACCCTTGTCCAGCCGGGCAGCGAGGCCCAGCAGCCAGGCGGCTACCGCTTTCGCGTCGGCGATGCGGTGGTGACCGCGCTGACGGACGGCAGCACCCAGCAGGACATCCGCCCGCTGATGCACGGCGCCACGCCCGAGGAGATCGACCAGCTTCTCGCCCGCGACTTTCTGGTCAACCCGGTCGAGATGTCCATGAACGCCTTCCTCGTCGAGATGGGCGAGCGCAAGATTCTGGTGGACGTAGGCGCGGGCGAGGAATTCGGCCCCAACCTTGCCGGCAAGATGCGGGACGGCCTTGCCGCCCTTGGCGTGAAGCCGGACGAGATTACCGACGTGCTCATCACCCATGCCCACATGGATCACATCGGCGGCCTCGCCTACGGCGGCAAGCCCGCCTTTCCGAAGGCCACCATCCACCTCGGCCAGCATGACGCCGCCTTCTTCGGCGACACGAAGGCGGTGGCGCGCACCGGCTATCCCGAGGCGTTCGTCAAAACCTACGCCCGCACAGTTGGCGTTTACCCTGCCGCGCAGGTCCGCCCGTTCACCGGCACCGCGGAAATCCTGCCCGGCATCACCGCCACCGAGCATCCGGGCCACACGCCCGGCACCGCCATCTACACGCTCACCAGCAAGGGCCAGTCCATCCACTTCGTGGGGGACACCGTGCACGTCGCCTCCGTGCAGCTGCGCCGCCCCGCCGTCACCATGAGCTTTGACATCGACCCGAAGAATGCCCGCAAGGTGCGCGAGACCGTGTTCGCCCGCTTCGCGGATGACGCCGCGCTCATCGCCGGGCCGCACCTTCAGTTCCCCGGCGTCGGCCGCCTGCGCAAGCTGGCCGAGAACAGCTACGAGTGGGTGCCCATCGAATACCGCAACCGCGCCGAAACCCACGCCAACCATTGAGACATTAAGCTCTGAACCAGCCAGCCACGCAGGGGATCATCCGGTCCCCTGCAATCTGCGCCATTGCCCCAAATAGAAGATTCAAAAAAGACCCCGCAGATTCCACGCCACGGGGTCTAAGAAAGAGATGCAGAATCCCTATACTTGAACGCCTCAGTATATACACCGCAGCGCCGCTTCCCGCAACGCGGGCCACCCCATTGGGCAGGAACAAATAAGTCGAATACGCGCCGCGTCGCGCCGCCCTCCCGCGTGACACTTCATCCACGGCCTGTCCTACCAAGCTTTACCCGCTCATTACGGGTTCAGAAGCCGGCGCTTTTGTCATCTCCTCGCCTGCCTCCCGGTAAAGTGTCATAAGTGACACATGCCAAGAATCCGGCCTGCGCTGCCATGATGACGTGCTGTTCCAGTGCTAAGTGCCAGCGCCCGGCTTGCCAGCAAATATGGCCGCACCTTTATTAAAAATATCAATGAAATCATGGTCATGAATTAAATAATAAATCCTCCGAAATACGACGTCACACGCGTTGCGTCTAACTTATAGCCGTATAAAACCGGTGCTGGTCCTGATGTTCTCGGCCCTTCCACCAGCGTGCGTCCCGCTGCACCGAGCATGATCCACTGTCTGGTTTCCACACAGCAGTGGAAATCCAGGGACCAGGAAAGGAGGTGCTCAATCTGACTAACTTTGAAATGCTATCAGTTATTATAGCGCTGCTCGCCCTGGTAATCTCGGCAATTCGTCTTGGATTATCCGTGGGGCGGCAAGATCGCGACTGATAATTCGATAGTACAAGGGTTCATCAGGCGGTGCAGGGCGCATTGAATGCGCCGCCTGATGGCCCAAAAAATAAGACCCCGCAGCTTCCACACCGCGGGGTCTGAGAAAGAGATGCCAAATCTCTAACTTTGAACGCCTCAGTATATACACCGCAACGCCGCTTTCCGCAACGTGGGCGGCCCCGCCCGGCGGGCACAAATGGTCGAATACGCGCCGCGCGGCTCCGCCCTCCCGCGTGACACTTCATCCTCTAACCCTCCTGCCAAGCCGTCTTCGCTCACCGCAGGCACATAGCCTGACCCTTTTTCCTGAACCCCCGCCCGCCTTCCGGTAAAGTGTCATACGTGACACCCTCTGCTGAAGTACGCCGCCTGGCTCCCCTCGCAAACGCCGGTCAGAACACAGCGAACAGGAGCAGGGCAACCGCAAGGCCGATGCTTGGCACAATCACCGTCAGCACGCCCACCGGCCCATAGGCGTTGCGGTGGGTCTCGCCGCACACGGCGCGAATGGTCGTCACCACGTAGCCGTTGTGCGGCAGGCTATCGAGCGCGCCCGACGAGATCGCCACCACCCGGTGCAGTTCCTCGGGGTTCACGCCCATGTCGATGTAATGGGGCGCAAGCAGCGGCAGCGCGATCGTCTGCCCGCCCGAGGCCGAGCCCGTCAGCCCCGCGATCACCGTCACCGCAATGGCCGCCCCCAGAAGCGGGCTGCCCGGCATGGACAGCACCGCGTCCACCGCCGCCTGGAAGGCGGGCGAGAGCTGCGCCACCGCGCCGAAGCCCACCACCGCGCAGGTGTTGGTGATGGCGATGATCGCGCCCGTCGCCCCGCGCGAGAAGGCGGCGGGCATCTCCATGCGCCGCCTGAGGCCGATCAGGAGCGCGATCACGATCCCCGTGCCCAGCGCCGCCAGCAGCGCGTACTTGCCGAGGGACTGCGCCGGCAGCAGCGCCTGCAGAAAGCCGGGCGCGCTTTCCGGATACTGGCACAGCAGGAACACCGCCAGCACCGCCACCAGCGGCAGGAGGCTCAGGAGCGGG
>NZ_DATBUP010000130.1:0-3796 GCF_036515995.1 Pedomonas sp.
GCTGGTGTGCTGGAGCTGGCCGTTGGCATAGACATAGCCGCGGAAGTCGTTACCGCGATTGCCAAGGGCGGTCGGGTCTTCCTCGTTGAAGTCACGCGAGGCGTAGGTGCCGACACCGCCGATGCGGAACGCGCCCGAGCCGACGTGCTGGCGGTATTCCAGCCCGAGGGTGGGGTTTTCCTCGGTGTAAAGCGTGGGCGTGACGGTCAGGTCACGGCTGGGCGACATGTTCCACAGGTAAGGCGTGGACAGAGACAGGCCGAGCGCGCGGCTCTGGGAGATGTCCGGCATCAGGAGGCCCGAGGCCTTGGTCACGTCCGGCGCGGAGTGGGACATGTAGGGCAGGTAAAAAATGGGAACGTTCAGGAACTCGAACGTGGCATGGCGGTAGGTGAGGCGCTTGCGCTCCTCATCGTACTGCACCTTCACCGCCTTCAGCCGCCACAGCGGGCGCTCCTCGGTGGAGCCTTCGGCGCACAGGTGGCAAGGGCTGTAAACCGCGCGGTTCAGCTCGGAGCGGGTTTCCTGGCGCTGGCCGGTGCGGGCCGCAAGGCGCGAGCCGTCGGTGAGGACGAGAAGGATGTTGTCGACGACGCCCTGACGCAGGGTATCGGTCAGCTCCACCTTGTCGCCGGTGACGACGTTGCCGTTGGCATCCACCACGCGGACATTGCCCCGCGCTTCGACGAAGCCGGTCTGGCGGTTGTAGATGATCTGCTCGGCCGAGAGGCGCTGACCGCCGCGCACGATGGTGACATTGCCCTCGGCCGTCACGACCTCGCTGTTCACGTCGTAATCGAGCTGGTCGGCCTCGAAGAGGATTTCGTCGGAGTCCTCGGCGCTGACGGGAGCGGGGGGCTGCGACTTGGCAGCGGGCGAATCCGGGAAGCGCAGCGGCTGGGGCTGCTGGCCCGGGGCGCCGGGATCCGCGACCACGGCGGGGCGACCGGACTGCGGCCCACCAACCGCCAGACCCTGGTTCCCCAGCGCCGGCAGGGCGGTCGTCGTCGTTGTCAGCAAAAAGAGCAGAAAGCGGACATGCACGAGCGGCGGCCTTCCTCGTTAATAAGTGGGCGTGTGTAAAGCACGCTCCGCTGGCTTGTGCAACGGTGGCCGAAACATTCCGTTCCCGTTCGCCTTTGCTGAATGCGGTTTGATCGCTATGTACGGGTATAACCTTCCTCAGGCTTCAAGCAGGGATTCTCTCCATGAAGATCTCATTCGGTACGGGCGCAGCACAGTCCGGGGCAGTTCAGAACGGCGCGGTTGCGGTGTTCGTTTCGCAGGGCGCGCTTCAATCCGGCGCCATCCAGTCGCTGGATGCGACGACGGGCGGGCAGGTGAGCCGCGCGCTGCGCTCCAACCGCTTCAACGGCGAAGCCGGACAGATTCTGGAACTGCTGGCTCCGGCCGGCATGGAAGCCAGCCGCCTCGTGGTGGTGGGGCTGGGCAACGCGGCAAAGGCGGGCCTGCCCGAACTGGAGAAGGCGGGCGGCGCGCTCTACGCGCGGCTGGCCGCGACCGGCGAGACGGCGCTGACGGTTGACGCGACCTCCATCGAGGGCGTGAACGTTCCGGCCGAGGACGCCGCTGCCCATCTGGCGTTCGGCGCACGGCTGCGCTCCTACCGCTTCGACCGCTACCGCACCAAGGAACCGGCGAACAAGAAGCCGAGCCTGGAGACCCTGACGGTGCAGACCGGCGATGCCGCCGCCGCCCAGAGCCGCTACGACCGGCTGGCCGCCGTGGCGGAGAGCGTGTTCTTCACCCGCGATCTGGTCTCCGAGCCTGGCAACGTGATCTACCCGAAGTCGTTCGCCGAGAAGGCGCAGGAGCTGACCGGCCTTGGCGTGAAGGTGGAAGTGCTGGGCGAGGCGCAGCTGCGCGAGCTGGGCTTCGGCGCGCTGCTGGGCGTGTCGCAGGGGTCGGTCAACGAGCCGCAGGTGGTCATTCTGGAGTATGACGGCACGGGCGGTCAGAGCGATGATGCGCCGGTGGTGTTCGTCGGCAAGGGCGTGACCTTCGATACCGGCGGCATCTCCATCAAGCCGGCGGCCGGCATGGAAGGCATGAAGTGGGACATGGGCGGCGCAGGCGCGGTGATCGGCGCGGTGCGCGCGCTGGCGGCCCGCAAGGCCAAGTGCCGCGTGGTCGGCCTGTGCGGCATGGTCGAGAACATGCCCTCCGGCACGGCGCAGCGCCCGGGCGACGTGGTGACGAGCTATAACGGCCAGACCATCGAGGTGATCAACACGGACGCCGAAGGCCGCCTCGTGCTGTGCGATGTGATGGCCTACGCGCAGGACCGCTACAAGCCGAAGGTGCTGGTTGATCTGGCCACGCTCACCGGCGCGATGGTAATCTCGCTGGGCCACGAGTACGGCGGCATGTTCAGCAACGACGATACTCTGGCCAGCCAGCTGGACGCGGCGGGCAAGACCAGTGGCGACCGGCTGTGGCGCATGCCGCTGGGCGATGCCTACGACAAGCTCATCAACACGCCGATCGCGGACATGAAGAACGTGGGCCCGCGCGAGGCCGGCTCCATCACCGCCGCGCAGTTCCTGCAGCGGTTCGTGAAGGACGGCGTGGCGTGGGCGCACCTGGACATCGCCGGCACGGTGTGGTCCGACAAGGACGCGGCGCTGTGGGAGAAGGGCGCGACCGGCTACGGCGTGCGCCTGCTCGACCAGTTCATCGCCGACAACTACGAAGCCAAGTAAGCGTCTGGAGTTTCTGAGGGAATGGCCGAGGTCAGCTTTTATCACGTCACGCAGACGGCACCCCTTCAGGCGCTGGCGCGGCTGATGGAGAAGGTGCATGGCCAGAACCTCAGGACCGTGATCCGGGCAGGCAGCGAGGACCGGGTGAGAGAGGTGGACACCTACCTCTGGACCTACAACCCGGCCTCGTTCCTGCCGCACGGCACACCCGCCAGCCCACAACCGGACATCCAGCCGGTATACATCACGGCGGCTGCAGAAAATCCCAACGATGCCAAGGTGCTGGTGCTTCTGGATAATGTTCTGCCCGAGGACATGCAGGGCTATGACCGGGTGCTCTACCTGTTCGACGGACAGGACGACGGCCAGACCCGGACCGCGCGGGACCACTGGAAGGTGCTGAAGCAGGGCGGGCACAGCCTGGCCTACTGGGAGCAGCAGGACGGCGGCGGCTGGAAGCGCTCCGCCTGACGGACCGCGATCAGGTCATAGGCACCAGAGAACATCACAGCGTTGAAAATCGCCGCGTCATTCGTTGTTGGCCGCAATGGACCCATTGCGTTTTGCCCGCCTCGAAGATAGAGACGCGCAACTTCCTTTCCCTTAATGATTTCTCAACTTGGAGTGAACGCCATGGCGCTTGAACGCACCTTCTCCATCATCAAGCCGGACGCCACCCGCCGCAACCTGACCGGCAAGATCAACGCCATGCTGGAAGACGCCGGCCTGCGCATCGTTGCCCAGAAGCGCGCCCAGCTGACCCGCGCCCAGGCAGAAGGCTTCTACGCCGTTCACCGCGAGCGTCCGTTCTTCAACGATCTGGTCGAGTTCATGATCTCCGGCCCGGTCGTGCTGCAGGTTCTGGAAGGCGAGAATGCCGTCCTGAAGAACCGCGAAGTGATGGGCGCGACCAACCCGAAGGATGCTGCCGAAGGCACCATCCGCAAGACCTTCGCTGAATCGATCGAGGCCAACTCGGTGCACGGTTCGGACAGCCAGGAGAACGCCGCGATCGAAATCGCGTATTTCTTCGCTCAGACCGAGATCGTTGGCTAAGCGTCTTCCAGAGCTTT
>NZ_DATBUP010000131.1:0-31529 GCF_036515995.1 Pedomonas sp.
CAGACTCCGGCGCAGAGCCGCCACCGCCTGCTCGACCTGTTCTCGCGCACTTTCCTGCATCATGCCCCGAGTCTAGCAGGGAATGACGGCCACGAAAGCGCCCGCAGGTTTGCGAACAGCAACCGCCGCGTTTCAGTTTCCAACAATGAGAAAGAGCAAAACGCAGCACACCACAGCAACAGTGCCACCTTCTCATAGCTGAAAACCAATGTCAATGGTTTTTTTCCTATTTGCCCCGTTTCCGTCCCCCGGCTATCCGTGCGCCATGACCGCTCTCCCGGCTTCCCGCAACCGTTTCACCGTCGATCTCGACGCGCTCGCCCACAACTACCGCGCCCTGTCGCGGCTTGCGGGCCCGACGGCCTGTGCCGCCGCGGTGAAGGCGGAGTGCTATGGCCTCGGTCTGGACGCCCCCGCCCTGCGCCTGTGGCAGGAGGGCTGCCGGGATTTCTTCGTCGCCACCCTGCACGAGGCCGCCCGGCTCCGCGCCGTCCTGCCCGAGGCCCGCATTCACGTGCTGAACGGCGTGATGGACTCGGAAATCGAGGCCTTCCGCCTGCTGCGCGCCCAGCCCGTGCTCAACTCCGCCCAGCAGGTCGCCCTCTGGCGCGCCGCAGGCGCGGGCTCTGCTGCCGACCTCATGCCGGCCAATCTCATGATCGACACCGGCATGAACCGCCTCGGCGTGCGCCCGGAGGAAGTGGCGGGGCTGGATCTCTCCGGCCTCTCCCTCGACATCGCCCTCACCCACCTCGCCTCGGCGGACGAGCCCGGCAACCCGCTCACCCGCACGCAGGCCGAGCGCTTCGCCGCGCTTGCCGCCGCCGTTCCCGCCCGCCGCCGCAGCCTAGCCAACTCGGCGGGCATCGTGGAGGTGGACGGCCCGCTCCATGACCTCGCCCGCCCCGGCATCGCCCTCTACGGCGGCATCGTCCATCCCCGGCTCGAAGGCGTCATCCGCCCCGTGGTCACGGTGGAAGCGCAGGTCATCCACGTGAAAACCGTTCCCGCTGGCGAAACGGTCGGGTACAACGCCACCTGGCAGGCCCCGCAGGCCTGCCGCATCGCCACCCTCGCCATCGGCTACGCGGACGGTTACCTGCGCGGCTTCTCCAGCAAATCTGCCAGCAAACCTAGTGGAGAACTTGGCGCGGCGGTGGAGATCAACGGGCTTCGCTGCCCGGTCGTCGGGCGGGTCTCCATGGACCTGGCAACCGTCGATGTCACCGCCCTGCCGCCGGTTCGCCCCGGCGACTGGGCGACCCTGATCGGGGGCGGAATCACGCTGGCCGAGGCCGCCCGCTGGTCCGGCCTGTCGCAATACGAGTTGCTTACTGTGTCCGGCCGCCGCTATGACCGGCAATACCGCGCTGATATTTCAGCATCTCGTGCACCCGAGGCGCCACAACATAAAGGCGAGTGAACCCTGTGACTCTGATCATTGACTTCCTGGCTGTCATCGGCCGCGTCGTGGTGGAGGGCCTTGCGTCCATCGGCCGCCTGACCCGGTTCGCCGGTCACGCCCTCAGCCACATGGTCCGCCCACCCTTCTATCCTGCCCGCGTGTTCGAGCAGATGATCTCCATCGGCTACTTCTCGCTGCCGGTCGTCGGGCTCACCGCCCTCTTCACCGGCGCGGCGCTGGCCCAGCAGATCTACGTCGGCGGCTCCCGCTTCAACGCGGAAAGCGCGGTGGCGGCGGTCACGGTCATCGCCATGGTGCGCGAACTCGGCCCCGTGCTCGGCGGCCTCATGGTCGCGGGCCGCGTCTCCTCCTCCATGGCGGCGGAACTGGGCACCATGCGCGTCACTGAACAGATCGACGCCATGACCACCCTCTCCACCGACCCCTACAAGTACCTGATCGCGCCGCGCATCATCGCCGCGGTCCTCGTGCTGCCGCTGCTCACCATCGTCGCCAACATCATCGGCGTTCTGGGCGGCTTCCTCATCGCCACCGAGCGCCTCGGCTTCAACGCCGCCAACTACCTGAAGGTCACCCAGCAGTTCCTCGAGACGGACGACGTGGTTTCCTCGCTGGTCAAGGCCGCCGTGTTCGGCTTCGTCATCGCGCTCATGGGCTGCTACCACGGCTTCCGCTCCACGGGCGGCGCGGCGGGCGTCGGCCGGGCCACCACCAACGCCGTGGTGTCGGCCTTCATCCTCATCCTGTTCACCAACCTCATCATCACGGTGCTGTTCTTCGGATCATGACGGACTCGACTCCCCCCAAGATCGCCGTCAACGGCGTCTCGAAGCGGTTCGGCCCCAAGGTGGTGCTGAACGGCGTGAACCTGTCCGTCCAGAAGGGCCAGAGCCTCGTCATCATCGGCGGCTCCGGCACCGGCAAGTCGGTGTTGCTGAAGTGCATCCTCGGCCTCCTCAGGCCGGACGCGGGCCAGATCCTCGTCGATGGCGAGAACGTGGTCGGCCTCAAGGGCGAGGCCCGCACCCGCATGCTCGACAAGTTCGGCATGCTGTTTCAGGGCGCGGCCCTGTTCGACAGCCTTCCCGTCTGGCGCAACGTCTCCTTCGGCCTGATGCAGGGCCACGGCATGAAGGCAAAGGAAGCGAAGGAAGTCGCCATCGAGAACCTGCGCCGCGTCGGCCTCTCGCCCGATGTCGCCGACCTGCGCCCCTCCGAGCTGTCTGGCGGCATGCAGAAGCGCGTCGGCCTTGCCCGCGCCATTGCCGCCACGCCCGAGATCATCTTCTTCGACGAGCCCACCACCGGCCTTGATCCCATCATGGCCGACGTGATCAACGAGTTGATCGTCGAGCGCGTGCGCGACCTGGGTGCCACCACCCTCACCATCACCCACGACATGGCCTCGGCCCGCAAGATCGCCGACCGCATCGCCATGCTCTACAAGGGCAAGATCATCTGGGAAGGCCCTGCCGACCAGATCGACTGCAGCGGCAACGAATACGTCGACCAGTTCGTCAACGGCCGCGCCGAAGGTCCCATCAAGATGGACGTGCTGAAGGGCTGACCCCAAAGCATTTCCGAAATTTCAGAATTTGCAGGAGAGGCTCACCCCTCCCAATTGCGGATGCAAATACTCTAAGGAAGCAGGAGGGTCGCAACCCTCCTGCACCTCCCTTTCCGTATCGGGCCGGGAATGCTCGTCCCCGCCCCTCCTGCAAAATCCAAAGCTTCTTGCGAGAAACTCCCCCCTCCCGCCTTGCCGAATTCCGTGCCAGTCGCTAAGTTCTCACCCGAACATTTAGAGAACATATATCATGGCAAAACCTCAGGTCCGTTACGTCTGCCAGTCTTGCGGCTCCATCCAGTCCAAGTGGATGGGCCAGTGCCCGGATTGTCAGGGCTGGAACACGCTTGAGCAGGAAGCATCGCAAGCCGCCACGCCGTTTGCGAACAAGCACAACCTGCGCGGCGGCGGGCGGCGGATCGAGCTTGCCAGCCTCTCCAGCGAGATCGAGCCCGCGCCCCGCCGACCGACCGGCATGACCGAGTTCGACCGCGTGCTCGGCGGCGGCCTCGTGCCCGGCTGCGCGGTGCTGATCGGCGGCGACCCCGGCATCGGCAAGTCCACCATCCTGTTGCAGGCCGCCGCCCGCATTGCCGACAACGGCGGCTCCGTCGTCTATATTTCCGGCGAAGAAGCGGTGGATCAGGTGCGCCTGCGTGCTGATCGGCTCGGCGTTGCCCAGAGCCCGGTGCAGCTCGGCGCGGGCACGGCGGTCAGGGACATTCTCACCACGCTGGAATCCCAGCCCGCCCCCACCCTCCTGGTCATCGACTCGATCCAGACCCTCTATTCCGACCAGCTCGAGGCCGCGCCCGGCACCGTCAGTCAGGTCCGCGCCGCCTCGCACGAGCTGATCCGTTATGCCAAGACCAGCGGGGCCTCGCTGGTGCTGGTCGGCCACGTCACCAAGGACGGGCAGATTGCCGGTCCCCGTGTGCTCGAGCACATGGTCGATACCGTGCTCTACTTCGAGGGCGAGCGCAGCCACGCCTTCCGCATCCTGCGCGCCGTCAAGAACCGCTTCGGCGGCACAGACGAGATCGGCGTGTTCGAGATGCAGGAGAAGGGCCTGGCCGAAGTTACCAACCCCTCCGCCCTGTTCCTGACCGACCGAGACCGGCCCGTTGCCGGGTCCGTGGTGTTCGCCGGCGTCGAGGGCACGCGGCCCGTGCTCGTCGAAATGCAGGCGCTGGTGGTGCGCGTGCCGTCCGGGGCCACGCCCCGCCGCGCCGTCGTCGGCTGGGACTCGAGTCGCCTGTCCATGGTGCTGGCGGTGCTGGAAGCGCGCTGCGGCCTCGCCTTCTCCGGGCACGAAGTCTACCTCAACGTCGCGGGCGGCCTGCGCATCGGCGAGCCGGCGGCGGACATGGCCGTGGCGGCGGCCCTCGTCTCGGCCCTGCTCGACCGGCCCATGCCCAATGATCTGGTCGCCTACGGGGAAATCGCCCTGTCCGGAGAGATTCGCCCCGTCTCCCAGTCAGCGGCTCGTCTCAAGGAAGCCGCGAAGCTGGGCTTCACCCGGGCGTTTGTGCCGCCGCGCGGCAACAGTGGCCGCGAAATTGCCACGGTTGAGTTCCCAACCCTTGCCGCACTTGTTGACCATCTGACCGACGGGCTTTAACTCCCGTTGTTGATGACAGCGTTTGACATATTCTTTTTTGTGATCGTCGGGCTCTCCGGCCTTTACGGCATCAGCCGCGGGCTGGTGCACGAGGTCGTGGGCGTTGGGGCCTGGGTGGTCGCAATTCTCGCGCTCAAACTGCTGTTCACGCCGGTTTCGGAATGGATGCGCCAGTCCATCGGCAGCGATGCCGGGGGCGATCTTGCCGCGCTGGCGCTCATCGTCATCGTCACCGTGGCGCTGGTCCGCCTCTTGGGCGGCAGCCTCAGCCGCGGCGTCAAGGGCTCGCCGCTGGCCCCCATCGACCGCCTCGGCGGCGGCGGCTTCGGCGTGCTGCGCGGCCTCATCGTCATCTGCTTCATCTACATGTTCCTCGGCCTCTTCCTCGACCGGCACGAGCTGCCGAACTGGATCGGCGAGGCAAAGACCCATGAGGTCGTCGCCTCCTCCACCGATGTCCTCTCCGATTTCATCGGCTGGGTGCAGGATGAGCACGGCGAGCATGACGCCTTCGGCATGAACGCCGGCGTCATCAACCCGGAAGCCCCGGCCCTGAACGATGACGGCTACACCGACCAGCAGCGCCGCGAACTGAACGAGCTGTTCCAGAAGAGCTCCGAATACGAAGTCCAGATCTGACTTCGCACCCCGCCCATCTTCCCCGTACCGTCTTCCCCGTCTTGTGAAGCTCCGCGCCGAACGCTAGGAAGCGTTTATGGCACTGACGCTCTACAATACGCTCACGCGCACCAAGGAAGAATTCGTCCCCGCCGATGACAAGCGGGTGACGATGTATGTCTGCGGCCCCACGGTCTATTCCCGGGCGCACATCGGCAACGCCCGGCCTCCCGTGGTGTTCGACGTGCTGTTCCGGCTGCTCCGCCGCCAGTACGGCGCGAAGAGCGTGGTCTACGCCCGCAATATCACGGACGTTGACGACAAGATCAACGCCGCCTCGCAGGCGCAAAGCGTCCCCATCAAGACCATCACGGACAAGTTCGAGGCCCTCTACCTCGAGGACATGGCGGCGCTGAACGTCATCCGCCCGACGATGGACCCGCACGCCACCACCCACATCCCGCAGATGATCGAGATGATCCAGCGGCTGATTGCGGGCGGCTTCGCCTACGAGGCCGAAGGCCACGTGCTGTTCAACGTCCCCGCCTACCCGGAGTACGGCAGGCTCTCCAATCGCAACCGTGACGACATGATCGCCGGTGCCCGCGTGGAGGTCGCCCCCTACAAGCGCGACCCGGCGGACTTCGTGCTGTGGAAGCCCTCGACCGATGACCTGCCCGGCTGGGACTCCCCCTGGGGCCGCGGCCGCCCCGGCTGGCACATCGAGTGCTCGGCCATGATCAACGCGCACCTTGGCAACAGCATCGACATTCACGGCGGCGGGCAGGACCTGATCTTCCCCCACCACGAGAACGAGATCGCCCAGTCCGTCTGCGCCAACGGCCAGCGTCTGGCGCGCTACTGGCTGCACAACGGCTTCCTCTCCATCGACTCGGAGAAGATGTCCAAGTCCATCGGCAACATCCTGCTGGTCTCGCAGATCCTCGAAAGCGGCGTGCCGGGCGAAGTCGTGCGCTTTGCCCTGCTCTCGGCCCACTACCGCCAGCCGCTCGACTGGAACGACGCGCTCATCGAACAGTCCCGCCGCACGCTCGACCGTCTCTACGGCCTGCTGCGCGGCGCTGACGTCGAGGCCGCCCCCGATGCTCCCGCCTCGGTCATCGAGGCTCTCGAGGATGACCTGAACACCCCGCTGGCCCTCGCCGCGCTGGCTAGGCTGGCCGATGCCCGCGACCTTGCCGGCCTCAAGGCGGGCGGCGCCCTTCTCGGCCTGTTCCAGCAGGATGCGGAAGCGTGGTTCACCGGCACCCGCGCTGACGCCGCCATCGACGCCGCCGCCATCGAGGCGAAGATCGCCGAGCGTCAGGCCGCCAAGAAGGCGCGCGACTTCGCCACCGCCGACCGCATCCGCGACGAGCTGAAAGCCGCCGGCGTCGCGCTGGAAGACAGCCCCCAGGGCACCACCTGGAAGTGGGCGTGATTTTCCACGCCGCTTAACCGATCAAAGGGGCCGGGACATCCTGGCCCCTTTTACATTTGGCCTGCCAGCCCTTACATAGGCTCCATGTCCGACCAGCTCTACAACACCCGCATCCTGCGCCTCGCCGCTTCCATCCCCCATCAGGAGCGGCTGGAGGCCCCGCAGGCCACTGTCCAGAAGGTCAGCCCCATCTGCGGCAGCCGCGTGACGGTCGATGTCATCCTGGAAAACGGCGTCGTTGCCCGCTTCGGGCAGGAAGTGCGGGCCTGCGCGCTGGGTCAGGCCGCCGCTTCGCTGGTCGGCCGGGGCGTTGTCGGCCGCTCCGCCGCCGAGCTGCGCGACTTGCGGGACACCATGCGTGCCTTCCTGAGCGGCACGCCGACGGACTGGGCCGGTTACGAAGGCGGCCTCTGGGCAGATCTGGAAATCTTCGCGCCTGCGGTCGACTTCAAGTCCCGCCACGGCTCGATCCTCCTCGCCTTCGAGGCCTGCGCCGAAGCGGCGCAAGCCGCCGAGGAGAAGGCCCCCGCTCTCGCCTGAGCGCGAGCCAGACGCCACCGGGCGCTCCTGCGGCATCGGAATACCTTGAGCAATTGATGGTTTTCTGCTCTAGAGCCACGCCATGCCCTACGAGATCACCAAATCCTTCCTGTTCGACGCCGCCCACCAGCTGGCCAGCAATGTCACGCCCGGCCACATCTATGCGGGCGTGCACGGCCACTCGTTCGAGGCGGAGCTGGCCTTTGCGGGCGAGCCCGACCCCGAGACCGGCTGGGTGAAGGATCTGGGCGAGATCGACCGCATCCTGAACGCCATCCGCGACCAGCTCGACCACAAGTATCTCAATGAGGTGCCCGGTCTGGAAAAGCCGACGCTCGAGAACATCTGCGCGTGGATCTGGAACCGGGTGCAGCCGGACCTGCCCGAGCTGGTGCGCGTCACCGTCCGCCGCGGCTCCTTCCGCGAGGCCTGCACCTACACCGGGCCTATCGCCTGACACGGCCGCCCGACCCGCGCCCGCTAGAACAACTATACGAAAGGATGACGGACGAGGCTTGCAGCCTGCCGTCCGGCACGTTACCTCCCGTTCATGGCTTCGCCCGAGATAGACCAGCTTACCCAGATGCTCGCCAAGCTGCCCGGCCTCGGGCCGCGTTCGGCGCGGCGTGCCGTGCTGCACCTGCTGAAGAAGCGGGAGACGGTGCTGGTGCCGCTGATGGCGGCGCTCGCCAACGTCAACGAACGGCTGACCACCTGCTCCACCTGCGGGAACGTGGACACGCGCGATCCCTGCGGCGTCTGCCGTGATGACCGGCGCGATCGGTCCCTCGTCTGCGTCGTTGAGGAAGTGGCGGACCTGTGGGCGCTGGAGCGCTCCGGCCTGTTCCGCGGGGTCTATCACGTGCTCGGCGGCCGCCTTTCGGCTCTGGATGGCGTGCGCCCCGAGGATCTCGGCATTGAAACCCTCGCCTCTCGCGTGGCGCAGGGTGGCATCAGCGAGATCATCCTCGCCATGAACGCCACGCTAGAGGGCCAGACCACGGCCCACTACGTGGCGGACCGGCTGGCCACGACCAGCGTGAAGATCACCCAGCTGGCCCACGGCGTGCCCGTCGGCGGCGAGCTGGACTATCTGGATGACGGCACCCTGGCTCAGGCCCTCAAGGCGCGCCTGCCCGTATGATGACGCTGCCCATGTAATCACCCGTTCAGCGTAACCATCCGTTCGGCCCGGTCGTTTGACCGGCAAATTGGGGTCTTGCCCTTTGGCCGCGTGTGCCTGATCTTGATACCAGACCCCAGTGCTCTTAACTTTTGAACAACCTGTGAGTGCCAGTAAGGCGGAATATGGCCATTCTACCGATTATCGAAACCCCGGACCCGCGCCTGCGCGCCATCTCCAAGCCGGTCGAGCGCGTTGACGACGCCCTGCGCCGCTTCATGGACGACATGCTGGAGACCATGTACGACGCGCCCGGCATCGGCCTTGCCGCCATTCAGGTTGGCGAGCCCAAGCGCGTGCTCGTGATCGACCTTCAGGAGAACGACGAGAAGAACCCCCGCTTCTTCGTCAATCCCGAAATCGTCTGGGAATCCGAAGAGCTGTCCAGCTATCAGGAAGGCTGCCTCTCCGTGCCGGACGTGTACGGCGACGTCGAGCGCCCGGCCCGTGTCCGCGTGAAGTACCTCGACTACAACGGCGAGGCGCGCGAGGAAGAGATGGACGGCCTGATGGCCACCTGCATCCAGCATGAAATGGATCACCTGGAAGGTATTCTCTACATCGACCACCTCTCCAAGCTGAAGCGCGACATGCTGCTGCGCAAGCTGGAGAAGGCCCGCCGCCAGCGCGGCGCTGCGTAAGGCACGAACGCCACACATGAAATACGGACCAGTCCGCGACGGCAAGCCGAAGGGGTATGAACAGCCCCCTCCTTGCGCGCGCGGGCTGGCCGTCGGGCTTCCCCCACCGGGCGGCCAACCCTTTCTGCAACCTTGGGAGTAAAACAATCCATGCCTGGTCTGACTTCCGGCATCTCTGCCGATAGCCCGTCCGGCGACGCCGAAGGCGACAGTTACAGTCGTATCGGCTTCCAAACCAGATTATCGCATCTCTCGATGATCCATCAGCCGGCCACCCGCCGGCGGGAGCACGGCAGCCGTGGCTGATCCGTTTCCCTGGACCGAACTGGTCATCGTTCTCCTTCTCATCGTCCTGAACGGCTTCTTTGCCATGTCGGAGCTGGCCATCGTGTCGGCCCGTCGCGTGCGACTGCAGATGCAGGCAGATATTGGAGATAAAGGCGCCGCCCTCGCCATTCGGCTGGCCGAGGAGCCCACGCGCTTTCTCTCCACCGTGCAGGTCGGCATCACCATGGTCGGCATTCTCACCGGCGCCTACGGCGGCGCGGCGCTGTCGCGCCCGGTCGCGCACTGGCTGTCGTCTGTGCCGGGCATCGGCAACTATGCCGACAGCCTCGCCGTTGCCATCGTCGTCATCCTCATCACCTACCTGTCGCTGATCGTCGGCGAGCTGGTACCCAAGCGCATGGCGCTGAACCACGCCGAGGGCATCGCCCGCTTCGTGGCCCGCCCCATGTCGCTGCTGTCGAAGGTCGGCGCGCCGATCGTCTGGCTGCTCCAGCGCTCCACGGAACTGGCGCTCAAGCTGCTCGGCGTGAAGCCGCAGGAGCAGCAGGTCGTCTCCCAGCAGGAGGTGCGCACCCTCATCGCAGAGGGCACCGAGGCCGGCGTGTTCGATCGTGACGAGCAGGAAATGTTGGAAGCGGTCATCCGCGTCTCCGACCTGCCCGTGCGCGCTCTGATGACCCCGCGCCCCGAGCTGTTCTGGCTCGATACCAGCGACAGCATCGACGCCATCCGTCAGGAGGTCGAAGACAGCGGCCGCAGTCGCTTCCTCGTCTGCGAAGGCGAGCTGGACAGGTTCGTCGGCATCGTCGAGGCCAAGGACCTGCTCGGCCACTGCCTCAAGGGTCAGGGGCTGGACCTGCGCGCCCACCTCAAGCACCCGCCGGTGGTCCACGAAGCCACCCGCGTGCTCAAGGTGCTCGAGACGATCCGCCAGAGCGGCATCCACGTTGCCGTCGTCGTCAACGAGTATGGCGGCGTCGAAGGCGTCGTCACCGCTACCGACATCCTCGCTTCCATCGGCGGCGGCCTGCCGGAGGAAGACGAGCTGGAACGGCCCGACATGGTGCAGCGCGAGGACGGCTCGTGGTTCATCGACGGCCGCGCCGCCATCCACGAAGTCGAGCGCATCCTCGGCCGTGACGATCTCTCCGGCCACGGCGACTACACCACCCTCGCCGGTTTCCTGCTCTGGCAGCTGGAACACCTGCCGGAAGTCGCCGAAACCGTGGAATGGAACGACCTCGTCCTCGAGGTCGCCGACATGGACGAACACCGCATCGACAAGGTGCTGGTACGCTTCCGCAAGGAAGCCGAGGCGTAAACCATACGCCTCGCTTGAAACGTCAGGAACGGCGGGAGCTTCGGCTTCAGCCGTTTTTGATTCCGCGAGCAAGTAAGGCTTCGCCTTTTCAGCCAAGGGGGTCTCAACCCCCTTGGCAATCCCCCCTTATTTCCATCGGACCGCGCCCGGCCGCAGCCCCAGCGCCCTCACCTCAACCGACAGAAAAGCGCCGTGCCTGAGGTCTCCGCACCGCACTCGCGCCTTCGAAAGGCAATCTGACCAATTTTGAATAATTTTAAGGAGCAATCGCCCTGCTGTTTCCGCTTGCGCTGTGGCCCAGTCACGATCGTCAAACGGAAAACAAAAGGGCCGCGCCCTTGATGAAGGACACGGCCCTTTTGAAAGTCAGGGGGTGCAGGGGAACAAGTCTCACTGCAATCCAAAGCCGAAGGCTAAGCCCTCACCCCACGAACGGATCACGCACGAGGATGGTGTCCTGACGCTCCGGCGAAGTGGAGAGCAGGTCGACCGGGCACTCCACCAGCTCTTCGATGCGGCGGATGTACTTGATCGCCTGTGCGGGCAGCTGCGCCCACGAGCGTGCGCCTTGGGTCGACTCGCGCCAGCCCTCGAACGTCTCGTAGATCGGCTCCACGCGGGCCTGATCGTTGATGCGGGCCGGGAAGCGGTCCACGGTCTTGCCGTCGATCTTGTAGCCGACGCAGATCTTCAGCTCATCGAGGCCGTCGAGCACGTCCAGCTTGGTCAGGGCCAGACCGGTGATGCCGCCGACCGCAATGGCCTGACGCACCAGCACGGCGTCGAACCAGCCGCAGCGGCGGGCACGGCCGGTCACGGTGCCGAACTCATGGCCACGCTCGCCGATGGTGCGGCCGATTTCGTT
Organism: Pedomonas sp.; assembly: GCF_036515995.1. Taxonomy (NCBI): domain Bacteria; kingdom Pseudomonadati; phylum Pseudomonadota; class Alphaproteobacteria; order Sphingomonadales; family Pedomonadaceae; genus Pedomonas; species Pedomonas sp. The sequence continues at coordinate 11,512 of NZ_DATBUP010000131.1, forward strand.
GTCCTGCTCCGTCGGGAACGGACCCGAGCCCACGCGGGTGGTGTAGGCCTTGCAGATGCCCAGCACGTAGTCCAGCGCCGCCGGGCCGAGGCCCGAGCCGGTGGCGGCCTGACCCGCAACCGTCTGCGAGGAGGTCACGAACGGATAGGTGCCCATGTCCACGTCGAGCAGGATGCCCTGCGCGCCTTCGAACAGGATGCGCTTGCCAGCCTTGCGGGCGTCGTTCAGCGTCTGCCACACCGGCGCGGTGAACGGCGTGATGAACGGCGCGATTTCCTTCAGCTCGGCAACCAGCTGCTCGCGGTCGATGGCGGGCTGGTTGAAACCGGCGCGCAGCGCGTTGTGGTGCGCCAGCAGGCGGTCGATCTGGCCGGAGGCTGCGTCCAGGTCCTCAAGGTCGCACACGCGCAGCGCACGACGGCCCACCTTGTCCTCGTAGGCCGGGCCGATGCCGCGGCGGGTGGTGCCGATCTTGGCGTTGCCGGAGGCATCCTCGCGCAGCGCGTCGAGGTCGCGGTGGCACGGCAGGATCAGCGGGCACTGCTCGGAGATCTGGAGGTTCTCCGGGGTGATGTCCACGCCCTGCGCGCGGATGCGCTCGACTTCCGCCTTCAGCGCCCATGGATCCAGCACCACGCCGTGGCCGATGACGCTCAGCGTGCCGCGCACGATGCCCGAGGGCAGCAGCGAAAGCTTGAAGGTCTTGTCGCCGATGACCAGCGTGTGACCGGCATTGTGGCCGCCCTGGAAGCGCACCACCACATCGGCGCGCTCCGACAGCCAGTCGACGATCTTACCCTTGCCTTCGTCACCCCACTGGGCGCCGACAACCACTACGTTGGCCATGACTACTCTCTTTCCTTGCCAATCGAAGGGACGCCGGGGCACACCCGGCCGCCAGCCCTCCACGCCCGCGCGTTACCCTCGCGCGCGTGCAGGACTGGCTGTCCCGCCTGGTTAGACCATTTGAATTTTTCGCCCGTCAAAATAATGGCTGCACCGCTGTGCGCGGGCAGCCTCTGCGGTATCGCCGTCGCCCAGCGCGCGCACGATGGCCCAGCCTTCAGCGCGCAGCCGTTCAGCATCGTCTGACGAGGTACCGAGGGCCAGGAACAGGCGCGGCATCACTTCAACGCCCTGCCCGGCTTCCACCAGCCCGTCGAGGTAGAGGGAGAAACCAACGGCCGGTTCCTCGCCGCCGCCCTCCACGCCCGTGGCTGGCTTGCGGATCACATAGGCCCCGCCCCGTCCCACTTCGCCGCGAATGCCCTTGGCGAACAGCGAGAAGCCGATCCATGTCTGGTACGCAAAGCCCCGGGTCTCGCCCGGGTCCACCGTCACGCCCAGCTTGGCGTCCTGCGGCAGCTCCTGCACCAGCTTGGCCAGAACCGCCAGCCGCTCGCGCGCAATCGCGGGCATGCCCGGCGTGCGGGCGATCACCGCCTCGGCGTTGGCAATGTCACCCGTGGCTTCCAGCAGGCCGCGCCACACCTCGGCGTGCGGCAGGGCGGCAACGGCCGCGGCGTCCTTCGCGTCGAGCGCTTCGCTCGCTGCGGCCACCACGACCGGCTCGAGGCCCAGCTCCGCGCCGATAGCCGGGATGAGGTCCGGCAGCACGAAATCGATATTGACTGCATCCAGCCCCAGACCCAGCAGGCCCGAGAGCGCCAGCCCGGCGATTTCCGCCACGGCTTCCGCGCTGTCCGCGCCGATCAGCTCGGCACCGGCCTGCATGAACTGGCGGTCGGCCCGCAGCTGCGAGCCTTTGATGCGCAGCACCGGCCCGGCGTAGGAGAGCCGCAGCGGGCGCGCGTAATGGCTGAGGCGCGTCGCGGCAACACGGGCGATCTGCCCGGTCACGTCGGAGCGCACCGCCAGCGGCTTCTGGCTGATGGGATCGGTCAGGCGGAACAGGTCGGAAGCGCGCGCCGCGCCGAAGCCGCGCGTCAGGCTTTCCTCGAATTCCACCAGGGGCGTGCCCACCCGCTCGTAGCCATAGGAGGCGAGATGGTCGAGCAGCGTGCGCAACAGCCGTGCCTCCGCTTCCGCCTGCGGCGGCAGCACGTCGCGCAGCCCTTCCGGCAACAGGCCAAGAGACAGCGAGTCGGTCACGTGAGTCATCCCCTCAAGTTCCGGGCCAGTTCCCGGGCGAACCCATAAACGCTCGGGCGGGCCATTCACACCAAAGCCGCTCGCCCGTTCCTATGGCCGGGCGAACGGCTTTTAGTCGCATCAGGCCATAAAGGCCAGCGTTAGAAGGTCCCAGTCTTAAAAGGTCAGGGCCTTTACTTCACGCACCTGCTCCAGCTCCTTCAGCTGGGCCACCAGCCACTCCGGAACCGGGCTGTCCAGCGTCAGCAGAACGATGGCCTCGCCACCGGCGGCGCGACGGCCGAGGTGGAAGGTGCCGATGTTCACGTTGGCCTCGCCCAGCAGCGAGCCGAGGCGGCCGATGAAGCCCGGCTTGTCCTCGTTGATGACGAACAGCATCGGGCCGGTCAGGTCGGCTTCAACCTTGATGCCGAACATCTCGACGAGGCGCGGCTCGCGGTTGGAGAACAGCGTGCCGGCCACCGAGCGTTCGCCGGCGTCGGTCTTCACGGTCAGGCGCACCAGCGTGTGGTAGTCGCCCTCGCGGTCATGACGCACGTCGGAGACGTCGATGTTGCGGTCCTTCGCGATGAACGGCGCGTTGACCATGTTCACCGTGTCGGAGTGCTGCTTGAACAGGCCGGCCAGAATGGCGGCGGTCACCGGCTTGGTGTTCAGCTCGGAGATCGCGCCTTCGTACTCGACCGTAATCGCCTGCACGTTGCTGACCAGCTGGCCGGCCAGAGCGCCCAGCTGTTCAGCCAGCTTCATGTACGGGCGCAGCTTCGGCGCTTCCTCCGGCGTCAGCGACGGCACGTTCAGGGCGTTGGAAACGCCGCCGGTCGAGAGGTACTCGGCCATCTGCTCGGCCACCTGCAGCGCCACGTTGATCTGGGCTTCGGTGGTCGATGCGCCCAAATGGGGTGTGCAGATCAGGCCCGGGGTGCCGAACAGCGGGTTCTGCTTGGCCGGCTCCTCGAGGAACACGTCCAGCGCCGCACCGGCGATATGACCGGATTCCAGCAGGTCCTTCAGGGCTGCCTCGTCCACCAGACCGCCACGGGCGCAGTTGATGATGCGAACGCCCTTCTTGGTCTTCTGCAGGTTCTCGCGGCTCAGCACGTTGCGGGTGCTGTCGGTCAGCGGGGTGTGCAGGGTGATGAAGTCGGCGCGGGCCAGCAGGTCGTCCAGGCTCACCTTCTCGATGCCCAGATCCTGAGCGCGCTCCGGCGTCAGGAACGGATCGAAGCCCAGCACCTTCATCTTCAGACCCTGAGCGCGGTCGGCCACGATCGAGCCGATGTTGCCGCAACCGATGACGCCCAGCGTCTTGCCGGTCAGCTCCACGCCCATGAAGCGGTTCTTTTCCCACTTGCCAGCCTGGGTCGAAACGTCGGCGGCCGGAATGTCACGGGCCAGCGCGAACATCATGGCAATGGCGTGCTCGGCGGTGGTGATGGAGTTGCCGAACGGCGTGTTCATCACGATGATGCCCTGCGCGGTGGCGGCGGGCACGTCCACGTTGTCAACGCCGATACCGGCGCGGCCGATGACCTTCAGGTTGCCCTTGGCGGCTGCTTCCAGCACGTCCTTGGTCACCTTGGTCGAGGAGCGGATGGCCAGACCGTCGTACTCGCCGATCTTCTCGAGCAGCTGCTCCTTGGTCAGGTCGAAAATCTCGTCGACCTCGATACCACGAGCGCGGAAAATCTCCGCGGCCTTCGGGGACATCTTGTCGGAAATCAGTACCTTAGCCATGTCTTTAAATCCTCTGACTTGGAACTCGCCGCGCCTTCTTCCGGCAAAATACGAGTCCTGTCCGGGGTGGTGGCCGCCTGCGTCTCTCACGCAGGCGGCGCGCCCCTGATCTTCAGAAAAAACGGGAAGTCTGTTTTAGGCGGCCTTGGAGACCAGCTCGGCCTTCACCTGGGCAAAGGCCCAGTCCAGCCAACCGGTCAGGGCCTCGACGTCGGAGGTCTCGACGGTCGCGCCGCACCAGATGCGCAGGCCAGCCGGCGCATCGCGGTAGCCGTTGATGTCGTAGGCGATGCCCTGCTTTTCCAGCAGCGAGGCAATGGCCTTCGGCACACCGGCCTGTGCGTCCTTGTCGAGGCCCGCGAACCACGGATCGACGATCTTGAGGCACACGCTGGTGCAGGAGCGCACGGCAGCATCGCCGGCCAGGTTCTCCACCCAGTCGGTCTTGTCGACCCACGCCTGCAGGGCAGCGAAGTTCGCTTCCGAGCGCTTGATCAGGCCCTTGCCGCCGCCAATCGATGCGGCCCAGTCCAGCGCGTCGATGTAGTCTTCAACGCAGAGCATGGACGGGGTGTTGATGGTCTCGCCGACGAAAATGCCCTCGATCAGCTTGCCGCCCTTGGTCATGCGGAAGATCTTCGGCAGCGGCCAGGCCGGCTTGTAGCTCTCGAGACGCTCGACGGCGCGCGGGGAGAGGATCAGCACGCCGTGCGCGCCCTCGCCGCCCAGCACCTTCTGCCAGGAGAAGGTGGTCACATCCAGCTTGTCCCACGGCAGGTCCATGGCGAATGCGGCCGAGGTCGCGTCGCAGATGGTCAGGCCCTGACGATCAGCCTTGATCCAGTCGCCGTTCGGCACGCGTACGCCCGAGGTGGTGCCGTTCCAGGTGAACACCACGTCGGTGTCGGTGTCGACCTTGGCCAGGTCCGGCAGCTCGCCGTACGGCGCTTCAATGACGGTGGCGTCCAGCTTCAGCTGCTTCACCACGTCGGTGATCCAGCCCGAGCCGAAGCTTTCCCATGCCAGCATGGTGATGGGGCGCGCACCCAGCAGCGACCAAAGGGCCATTTCAACAGCGCCGGTGTCGGAAGCGGGAACGATGCCGATGCGGTAATCAGCGGGAACGCCGAGGACTTCGCGAGTCTTGTCGATGGCAGCCTTCAGCTTGGTCTTGCCCACCTTTGCACGGTGGGAGCGGCCCAGCGGCGCGTCCTTCAAGGCGTCGAGCGACCAGCCCGGACGCTTTGCGCACGGACCAGACGAGAAATTCGGATTTTGGGGGCGAACAGTCGGGATCGCTGCCGCAGTGGCGGCAGGGGTATTCGTCGTCATGATATTCTCTCCTCACAGAGAGCACGCGCTTCGTTGGGGAAGCGTGGCCCGCTCGCCAAAACGCAAATTTACGGCGAAGCGTCAATGAGAATTTTCACGGCCGCCTCGCGCCGGTTCCCCGTCCGCCCGGACGGACTTTCCATTTCCACAGTGGCTTTCCGCAGGACAAACTGATCCAGCTTGTTGCTTTAATTATTTGAGTTTAATAAGTTTTATTGCGGCCTGAGCCGCCGTAACCCGCCCGCTCATTCCCCGGCTGGCAGCCGGGTACACCCCCGCCATCTGTCCGAAAATAAAGCCGAGCCGAAACGCCGCACCCAACCACAGTCGCCCCTGCAATCACGCCGCCCATCCCGACCCGCAGATGCGGCACCCACGGCACCGCCTCGACTCGTCCGTCCAAAATCACACCCACCCCAGACTGATTGACTTAATTCACCAACCTGAAAACGTTAGTTGCCCGAAATTTAACCCCCTCCACTTCGGCGTTAACGGACCGCTCAACCAGAAGCGGCACCCCGTCGGAAGTCCGGACCGACGCTTGCATAGTTTCCCTGACATCTTGCGCCAGCGCTCCGGCTACGTCTTTTAGCTGTCCGTCTATCGCTCTGCTCCCGTCAGCAAGGAATTCCATCGCCCTGCCATAGGATGCCCGGTCACCACGCACCTCCGCAGTGATCTTCGCGGTTTTCATATCTTGGTCGTAGCCGCTCAGAGAACGCCACCCTTGCCCGCTCTCGGATGCCGGGATGACTTCAGTTTTTCCGTCACGCCCTATCGGCACCGGCTGATTGGGAACAACATTCACTGGATAGATGCCAAACAGCAGGGCAGCATCTCCCAGCAGCTTCTCCGTCGCCTCTTGGGGCGATAGACGCTCATATGTGGCGATCAGGTCTGCAAGCTGCTGCCTCAGCTTCAGTGCGGTCCCGCTGCCGTCCTGTCCCTGCATCTTTGCCGTAGCCTTCTTGGTCCGCGGGTTGCTCAGCGTTTCCACCAGCCGGATGGAATGGCGAGCTTTCTCGATCAACCGGGGTCGCACCTGCTCCCAGTTCAGCAGGGCTATGGGTCTGCCGAAGCGGTCTGCCTGATATTGCAACATAATTCCCTGCATCAGCATTCTCTCGAAAGAGGAGAAATCAGACTTGAGGCCGCTCATATCCTGATCTTTGACGAGGCCGAGATGTTTAAAATCAACGACATATCCAGAATCATTCAAGCTATTGAATACAAACTCCACTCCCGACTCAGCCTGAACGAGCTTGGCCTTTCCATTGATCATTCCGCCCCGGCCCTCGCCAAGAACGTAGCGGAGCGGTTGGCCCAAAGGCGGCTGGAATGCCAGCCACGTTCGCTCAGCGTTTGCGGTTTGCTGTGGCGATGCATTTCCCTCGGTCTGCCCGATTGCTGGCGAGACGACCATGAGCAAAAGCAGTCCCCCTGCCATTCCCGGCCAGCCCCTCCCAAAGCGTCGCTCTTTGCCTAGCATCGGTTCCCTTCTCCTCGAAAATTCGCTATCCCTGCGACATGCGGGTTATGAGTGCATTTTCAGGACGGGCTGTCTCTCGCCTTATCGGGTGGGTTTTGCTGACAACACTGGCGGCGTGCGGCGGCGGATCGGAACGTCGGCCCTTGCCACGGCCTCCGGTCGCACAGTCGCTTCCCGCGTTGGACCTGAACGCCCCCTCGTCCAGTCAGGTGCAGCAGCAGCTTTACGCCCTGCGCGCCAACCCGGCCCAGTGCCAGGCGGCCCTTCGTCAGGCCCGCGGCCTGACCGTCGAGCCGCTGAAGGACTGGCAGGACGCCCCCCAGTGCGTCGTCTCCAACACCTCCCGCATGCTGAGCGCCCTTGCCCTGCCGGATCGCAAGCTGCCGCTCACCTGCCCCATGATCGCCGGATATCATCTGTGGGTGCGCGAGAGCGTTCTGCCGCTCGCCCGCAAGTATTTCGGGCAAGACGTTAAAACCGTTGAGACTTTTGGCAGCTATGCCTGCCGGAACCGCAACGGCCAGACCAATGCGCCGGTCTCCGAGCACGCCAGCGCCAATGCGCTGGATGTGGCTGGCTTCCTGCTGGCGGATGGCCGCCGCATCCGCGTGCATCGGGACTGGAATGGCGGAGACAGCACCGTGCGCGCCTTCCTGCGGGAAACCCACCGCAGCGCCTGCCGCTACTTCTCCATCGTCCTCGGGCCCGAGGCGGACGCCTACCACAAGGACCACTTCCATCTGGACATGGGCCACTGGCGCAAGTGCCAATAAGCGACGCGGCAACGGCACCGCTTCCCCTGTCCCCGCGTTGAGACAGGACAGCTTTTGCGTCACGCCTCACTGCGGGAGACAGTTCATGGATGTTGAGAAGACCGTCAAACTCATCGGCTGGGTGAGCCTTGCCATCGGCGCTGCCGAGATCCTCTCCAACCGGGCCGTCACCCGCTCGCTCGGCCTTGAGGACAAGCGAGACCTCATCAAGTCCTACGGCGTGCGCGAGATCGTCAGCGGCATCGGCATTCTCTCCACCCGCCATCCCACCAAATGGATGTGGGGCCGCGTCGCCGGTGACGTGGCGGACGTCGCCACCCTCGCGCCTGCCCTGCGCCGGGACAATCCGCAGCGCGGCTGGGCTATGGCCGCCCTTGCCGCCGTCGTCGGCATCTTCGCGCTGGACGTCATCTGCGCCCAGAAGCTGGACGAGACGGACTGGGGCTGACGAACCCGCCCAATTCGTTAATTTATCGAAATAAAATCAGATATTTGCATTAAAATCTGAATCAGAAAGATTGAGGGCGGCGCAGAGGCAGGAAACCTCCGCAGAACCGCCCTCAACTCATTGAATTAAAAGAAGCTATGCCAGTTTCGGCAGAACCCACAGGTGGTTCAGCGGGCCGTGGCCGCGGCCCAGCCCCGGCGCGGTGCGGATGGCTTCTTCCACGTAGCGGCGGGCGCGCTCGCACGCGCCGTGCAGGGTCAGGCCCTGCGCGATGCCGGTGGCGATGGCCGAGGCCAGCGTGCAGCCGGTGCCGTGGGTATGCGCCGTCTCGAAGCGCGGTCCGCTGATGGTGATGCAGTCCTCTTCCGTCACGAGGAAGTCGTTGACTACCTCGCCGGTCATGTGCCCGCCCTTCATCAGCACGGCCTTGGGGCCGAGGGCGAGGATCGCCCGACCCGCCGCCACCATGTCGTCTTCCGTCTCGATCGGGCGGCCCGCCAGCAGCGCAGCTTCCGGCACGTTGGGCGTCACCAGCGTCGCCATCGGCAGCAGCCGGGTGCGCAGCGCCTCCGTGGCGTCGTCCGCCAGCAGGCCCGCGCCGCCCTTGGCCACCATCACCGGGTCGATCACCAGCGGCACGTCCGGCGCGCGCGCGGCCAGTTCGTCCGCCACCGCCGAGATGATCTCGGCGTTGAGCAGCATGCCGGTCTTGATCACGTCCGCGCCAATGTCGTCCAGCACCAGCGTCATCTGCTGGCGCACGAACTCGGGCGGCACGGCGTGGATGCCGAACACCCCTTCGGTGTTCTGGGCCGTCAGTGCGGTAATCGCGGTCATAGCAAAGCCGCCAAGCACCGTCACCGTCTTGATGTCGGCCTGAATGCCCGCGCCACCACCCGAGTCGGAACCTGCAACAATCAGGACCCGGCCGCGAGGCCGGGCCATACCGTCGTCATGCATGTCAGTCATGCATGTGCCTTTACGGCCTCGCAGACTTCCTGAACAGCCTGATTAACCAGCACGGCGTCATCCGCCTCTGCCATGACACGGATCAGCGGCTCGGTGCCGGACTTGCGGATGACCAGACGGCCGCGCCCGTCCAGGCGCTGCTCGACGGCCTCGATGACCGACTTCACCGCCGCGTTCTCCAGCGGCTGGCCGCCGTTGAAGCGCACGTTCTGCAGCAGCTGCGGATAGGGCTCGAACACCCGGGTCACTTCCGAGGTTGGCCGGCCCTGCTCCACCACGCAGGCCAGCACCTGCAGCGCGGCGATGATGCCGTCGCCCGTGGTCGCATGGTCGCTGAGGATGATGTGGCCGGACTGCTCGCCGCCAACGTTGTAGCCCTTGGCGCGCATGGCCTCCAGCACGTAGCGGTCGCCCACCTTGGTGCGCAGCATGTGCAGGCCCTTGGCCTCCAGATGCCGCTCCAGCCCGAGGTTGGACATGACCGTCGCCACCAGGCCGTTGCCCTTCAGCGTGCCCGCCTCCGCCCAGGACTTCGCAACCAGACCCATGAGCTGGTCGCCGTCCACCACCTGGCCCTTCTCGTCCACGATGATGAGGCGGTCGGCGTCGCCGTCCAGCGCGATGCCGATGTGTGCGCCCGTCTCCAGCACCTTGGCGGCCAGCGCCTGCGGCGCGGTCGAGCCCACCTTGTCGTTGATGTTGAAGCCGTTGGGCGACACGCCGATCACCTCGACGTCCGCGCCCAGTTCCCAGAACACCGACGGGGCGACGTTGTAGGCCGCGCCGTTGGCGCAATCGAGGGCGATCTTCAGCCCGTCCAGCCGCAGGTGGGAGGGGAAGGTCGACTTGGCGAAGTGGATGTACCGGCCGCGGGCGTCTTCCAGCTTGCGGGAGCGGCCCAGGTTGGCCGGCTCGGCCAGAACCGTCGACAGATCGGAATCGATCAGCGCCTCGATCTCCAGCTCTTGCTCGTCCGAGAGCTTGTAGCCGTCCGGGCCGAACAGCTTGATGCCGTTGTCATGGAACGGGTTGTGCGAGGCGGAAATCATCACGCCCAGGTCCGCGCGCATGGACTTGGTCAGCAGCGCCACGGCCGGGGTCGGCATCGGCCCCAGCAGCACCACATCCATGCCCACGGACGTAAAACCGGCCACCAGCGCCGTCTCCATCATGTAGCCGGACAGGCGGGTGTCCTTGCCGATGACGACGCGATGCTTGTGATTTCCGCGCAGGAACCGGTGCCCGGCGGCCATGCCGACCTTCATCGCCATCTCGGCGGTCATCGGCGACCGGTTGGTCAGGCCACGAATACCGTCGGTTCCAAAATACTTGCGCGTCATGTGTCCCCCTTCGCGAAAATCAACCGTATCGAACCTCGGCTGACGTCGATGTTCTGCGCTGACACTGTTTCCTAGTGCAGTTATAGAACGGATCAATGCCTAAGCGTACTGGGCGGGTCATGCTGGGCTGTTTCATATCGCCCCTTGGGCTTAACCTTTGGTGAACAGCGCCGAGCGGCGGGGAGAACTGTTCTGTGTCAGATGTTGTAACTGTACTGTCCGGTCTCATCGACCGGCTGGCGGAGCGGGTCTTTGCCAAGGTGCCGCTGTTCGGAGTCGAGGTGGAGGGCATCGTCCTCTGGCTCGCCGCGCCGATGGTGATCTTCACCCTTTATCTCGGCTTCCTGAACCTTCGCGCGCTGCCGCTGGCCTTCCGCATCGTACGCGGCCATTTCCATGATCCCACGGCCCCCGGCTCGGTCAGCCAGTTCGCGGCCCTGTCCACGGCGCTCTCGGGCACGGTCGGCCTTGGCAACATCGCGGGCACGGCCATCGGCATCAGCATCGGCGGGCCGGGCGCGGCCTTCTGGATGTTCGTCATCGCCTGGTTTGCCATGTCGCTGAAGATGGCGGAAGTCACGCTCGGCGTGCGCTACCGCGTCGAGCATCCGGATGGCTCGGTCAGCGGCGGCCCCATGTACACCCTCTCCCGCGGCCTCAAGCAGATCGGGCTGGAGCGCACCGGGCGCTTCCTCGCCGTGTTCTACGCCATCTGCGCGCTCGGCGGCGCAATTCCCCTGCTTCAGGTCAACCAGTCCTTCGCGCAGGTCAGCGCCGTCACCGGCATGACCAACGGCTGGCTCTACGGCGCGTTCATGGCGGTTGCGGTCGGTGCGGTCATCGTCGGCTCCATCGGCTGGATCTCCCGCGTCACCTCCCGGCTGGTGCCCGCCATGTGCGTGTTCTACCTCGCCGGCTGCGCCATCATCATCCTCATGAACGTCGAGGCCCTGCCCGGCGCGATCGGCCTCATCGTGCGCGACGCCTTCGCGGCGGACAGCCTGGCGGGCGGCGCCATCGGCGCGTTCGTCGTCGGCATGCGCCGCACCGTCTACTCCACCGAGGCCGGCATCGGCTCGGCGGTCATCGCCCACAGCGCCGCCCAGACGCGCGAGCCCGTGTCCGAAGGACTGGTGGCGCTGATCGAGCCGTTCATCGACACCGTTCTCATCTGCTCGATCACCGCCATCGCCATCGTGGTCGCCGGCACGTACGTCGGCGGTCATGAAGGCATCGCCATCACCTCGGCCGCCTTCGCCAGCGTCGCCTCCTGGTTCCCCTACGTGCTGGCCATCGCCGTGTTCCTGTTCGCCTATTCCACCCTCATCGCGTGGGGCTACTACGGCGTGCAGGCCTGGGGCTACCTGTTCGGCCACTCAAGGTTCAGCCAGACCTTCTACCGGCTGCTCTACTGCCTGCTGCTGCCGTTCGGCGCGGTGTTGGATCTGGGCCGGGTGGTCAACCTCATCGACAGCCTGTTCTTCCTCATGGCCATTCCCAACATCATCGGCCTCTACCTGCTCGCGCCCGAGCTGAAGCGCATGGTGGCGGACTACCTCCGCCGTGTCCGGTCCGGCGAGATCAAGCCCACACGCTGACCCCGTCCCCTGCCGCAATAGTCGAAAGCCCCGCCACCGGCGGGGCTTTTCCGTTTGTCTGGCGTTCTGTCAGCAAGCCTGGACCCTCAATGCAGGCAGGCGCACGGCCGCCGCCCCCCGTGAGCACCGCCCCATGAGCACATTGGCAATCGTCCTTCTCCTGATATTCTGCATCGGCGTCCTTCTCGCCTTCATCGCCTCGCTGATCTACCTGCGCCGCCAGCGCCTGCGGGAGGCCCGGGCACTGGCCGAACTGGTCGAGAGCAAGCGCTTCTACCTCACCCTCATCGACAACAACCTGGACACCCTCGCCGTCGCCACGCCCGATGGCCGCTTCCGGTTCGTCAACAAGTCCCTGATCGATCTGCTCGGCTTCACGCCTGAGCAGATGCAGCAGATGGACCTGCGCGACTATGTCCATCCCGACGATATGGAGCGGTTCCTCGCCGAGTGGGACCAGCTGGTCAGCGGCACCGCGCCGGTTAACTTTGAGCCTTTCCGCTTCGCCGATGCGCGCGGGGTGTACCACTGGAAACGCCTCATCGCCCGCAACATGCTCGCTGATCCCGACATCCGCGGCCTGATCCTCTCCTCCAGCGACATTACCGACCTTATCAACGCCATGAATGCCCTCAGGCAGACCGAGCAGCGCATCCGCATTGCCATGAGCGGAGCGGACATCGCCGTGTTCAACGTCGATCTCAGCGGGCGGCTGACCTGGATGTTCAACCCGCTGCTGGACAAGCCACCCGAGGAACTGCTGGGCAAGACCGCCTTCGAGTATCTGCCGGTCGACGTCGCCAGCCGGCTGGCGGCCATGCGTGACAAGGTCATCCGGGAAGGCGGCCACCAGAGCGACGAGATCGACTTTGTGGACAACGGCAAGCGCCGGGTCATCACCTTCCATTATGAGCAGCTGCGCGGGCCGGACGGCCAGGTGGTCGGCGTCGTCGGGGCGGCGGCGGACATCACCAAGGTGCGCGTCGTTGCCGACCAGATGGAGGTCTCCCACCGCATGGAGGCGATCGGCCAGCTCACCGGCGGCATCGCCCATGATTTCAACAATCTGCTCGCCGTCATCGTCGGCAATCTGGAATTGCTGAAGGATCACCTGCACGGGGAAACTCAGGTCGAGCATTTCGTCGATCTCGCCCTGACGGCGGCGGACCGCGGCGCGGCGCTCACGCGCAGCCTGCTGGCCTTCGCCCGCAAGCAGAGCCTCGAGATCAAGCATGTGGACCCCAACAAGGTCCTGAAAGAAATCGCCGAGCTGCTGCGCCGCTCCCTGCCGCCCTCCATCCAGCTCACGTTCCGTTCGCCCGAGCAGATCTGGCGGTGCCGGGCCGATGCCGGACAGTTGCAGAACGCCATCATCAATCTGGTGGTCAACGCCCGTGACGCCATGCCGGAGGGCGGCACCATCACCATCAGCACTGCCAACACCACGCTCGACCACGATTCCGACGCCATGCTGCCGCCTGACGTCACGGCGGGCGAATACGTCCTGATCTGCGTGAGCGATACCGGCACCGGCATGCCGCCGGACGTGGTGGAGCGGGTTTTCGAGCCCTTCTTCACCACCAAGCCCCATGGACAGGGCAGCGGCCTCGGCCTCAGCATCGTCTATGGCTTTGCCAAGCAGCTGGGCGGTCATCTCGCCATCGAGTCAACGCCCGGCGCCGGCACCAGCGTCTGCCTCTACCTGCCCCGGATCGAGGAGCAGGCTCGCGAGACGGGTGCGGCCCCGCCTGCCGCTGCGCCCGCAGCCACGGGGGCCACCATCCTGGTGGTCGATGACGACGAGGACGTGCGCCACCTGACCGTCTCCCTCCTGGAGCGCGCGGGCTACAGAACGCTGGAGGCGGACAATGGCGACACCGCCCTCGATCTCATGGCGCGGGACGGCACCATCGACGTGCTGCTGACCGACATGCTGCTCGGCTCCGGCCCCAGCGGCCTTGACCTGATCAAGCAGGTCGAGACGCGGCATCCGGATCTGCCGGTCGTGCTGATGTCCGGTTACATCAACCCCACCGCCGTTGAAGGCGTGGTAGACCAGAGGCTTGACGTGCCGCTGCTGCGCAAGCCGTTCCGCCGCCAGCAGCTTGAGGCCATGATCAACGAGGTTCTGGCCTCCCGCCGCCCCAGCCTTCCGGACGCCCGCCATCCCGGCCCCGGCAACAGCCGGGGGACGGCGTTGTCCGATGGCGGAGACCGGCTCGATAGCGAAGACCGGCCAGAGAGCGAAAACCGGCCCGGGGCGGTCAAGCCCTGACCGGACTGGAGCAAGGCTCCGGGCTCGGGATCAGTAGCCGCCCGCCTGCCCGTCCTTCCGCATTTCGGTGGCAGCCCAGTAGACGCCGTTCTGCGCATCCCGCAGGATCGCCTGATAGCCGCCCACGTCCTCGCCGCCGATCTTGACCTTGTGGCCCCGGCGCTGAAGCTCGGCGACGGTCGCCTGCGAATAGCCCCGCTCCAGGAACAGGGTGTTCGCCTCGCCCTCGTCCGCGTTGCTCGGGTCCGGCCCGCCCATGTGCCTCCAGCGCGGCGCATCGCCCGCCGTCTGCACATCCATCCCGAAGTCGAGGATGTTGGAGAGCACCTGCACCTGGCCCTGCGGCTGCATTCCGCCGCCCATCACGCCGAAGGACAGCCACGGCTGGCCGTCCTTGGTCACGAAACCGGGGATGATGGTGTGGAACGGCCGCTTGCCGGGCGCATAGGCATTGGGGTGGGTTGCATCGAGGCTGAACCCCGCACCCCGGTTCTGGAGCATGAAGCCCAGCCCGTCCGGCACCAGTCCCGAGCCCATGCCCGCGTAGTTGGACTGGATCAGCGACACCATCATGCCGCTCTCGTCCGCCACCGTCATGTAGATGGTGTCGGTGCGCTCGAAGATCGGCTTGCCCGGGTCCACCTCGGCCGGAGCCGCCTTCTGCATGTTGATCAGCGCCCGCCGCGCCGCCGCGTAGTTCTTGTCGAGCAGGCCCTTCACCGGCACGGCCGCCATGGCCGGATCGCCCAGGAAGCGCGCCCGGTCGGCAAAGGCCAGCTTCTTGGCCTCGGCCATCACGTGCAGCCGGTCGGCGCTGTCGAAGCCCATGGCCTTGAGGTCGTAGCCTTCAAGGATGTTGAGCATCTCCAGAACGATGATGCCCTGGGTGCTCGGCGGAATCTGCCACACGTCATAGCCGCGGTAATTGGTGGAGATCGGCTCCACCCACTCGGGCCGGAAGCGCGCGAAATCCTCGTAGCGCAGCGGCCCGTTGATGCGCTTCATGTAGGCATCGATGGTGCGCGCAATCGGCCCCCGATAGAACGCGTCCGCCCCGCCCTGTGCGATCAGGTTCAGGGTTTCGGCCAGATCCGGGTTGCGGAAGATCTCCCCCGCCTTCGGAGCGCGGCCTTCCGGCAGATACAGCTCCGCCGCATTGCCCCGTTCCTCGATGAGCGCGGCATTGCGCTGGAAGCGGTTGAAATTCATGGCCCACAGGTCGGCGATGACCGGAGAGACCGGGAAGCCGTCACGGGCGTAGCCGATGGCGGGCGAGAGCACCTCTTCCATCGGCAGGCGGCCGAACCGCTCATGCAGGGCGAACCAGCCGCCCACCGTGCCCGGCACGGTGACGGACTGGCTGCCCGCCACCGGCATGGCCTTGGGCAGGGTGCCGCCGTTGCGGGCCGTCAGCCGCGCCTGCAGCTGCGCCAGCGTCTGACCGCGCGGCGCGGCGCCGGCGGCGTTGAGGCCGTAGAGCTTGCCGGTCCGGGGGTCCCACACCAGCGCGAACAGATCGCCGCCGATGCCGTTGCCGGTCGGCTCCATCAGGCCGAGCGCCGCATTGGCCGCAATGGCGGCGTCAACCGCGCTGCCGCCCGCCTTCAGCACGTCGAGCGCAACCTGCGTGGCCAGCGGCTGGCTGGTTGCCGCCGCGCCCTTTGCAGCAATCACCGGAGAGCGGCTGGCATAGAGGGGCGCACCGGCCCGGTCGCCGGCAACGGCCAGGCCGCCGCCTGCCACGGCAGCGGTCAGCAGAGTGGTGAAAGCAAGGGCGAACAGCCACACGGCGCGCAGCCATGCGCGCAGCCCGCCCCATGTCCGGACCGCGGCTCCTCTCTCACCCCGCTGGAAATCTGCCTGTGGCTGGAAATCTGCCTGTGTACGCCCAGTCTGCACGCGCCCCTCCTTCGGTTTCGAAACGCAGCCCCCAACACAGCGCACACTAAGCAAAACTCGAACAGGCACAATAGAACAAACCATGAACATTGTCAAGGCCCGTTTCGTTCGTCCCGAATTTTACCTGCAGAACCTGCCCCGAGACGCCGTGCGCGCAGCCTGAAACCGCCCCTCAGCCGGCAGGCGCTATGCCGACAGGCCCAATGGTCAAGCTTCGATTCATAAAAAATTTAAACTTAAGGGCTAATCAAAGTGCCATGCTGCTCGTGATTCTCGGCTTCGTCATTCTTCTCGCCACAGCCGCGCTCTATGTCCGGCTGCAATGGCGCGCCCTGCAAGGCTGGCGGGGGTTCAGCCGGGTGCTGGCAACGGTGCCGTTCCTCGGCTGGCTCGTCTTCTTCCAGAAGGCCGCCGCGGCCAACCCGACGAACTACATCACCCCCAGCCTGCTGCCCATCGATCTCTGGGCCGCCCTCATCAACGGCATCATTTTCCTGCTGGTCGTGGAAGCGGTGCTGCGCCCGCGCCGCCACCACAGCCGTGTGCGCCTCCGCTAAACTGCGCCTTCTGCCGTTTCCGTCTCCCGGTCGCTTCCGGTTGCAGTCTAGCGATTCTCGCTCTTAGCCCTTCTTCAGCTTGCCCTTGGCCACAACCTTGGCATCGCCGAAGGTCATCATGACCTCCTCGCCCGGTTGCAACGGCCCCGCCTTTTCGCCACCGGCCGCCGGGCTGCCGCAGGCAATGTTGACGCCGTTCAGCTGCACGTCCTGATAGGTGCCGTCAGGCTGGACCTGCCGCACCGTCACCGTGCCCAGCGGCTGGCCCGAAGCGCAGGCCTGCTGCAACGCCGCCGCCGCGTTCGGATCATTGGTGGTCAGCGAGGCAAGCCCGGCTCCCGTGGGCACCGTCCCGGTCGCAGCCGTCTGCGGATAGGTCTGCGTCGTGCCCGTCGCCCCATAGGTCTGCTGGGGATAAGTCTGACCCGTCGCATCGTAGGTCTGCTGCGGATAGGTCTGGCCCGTCGCGTCATAGGTCTGCTGCGGGTAGGTCTGGCCCGTCGCATCGTAGGTCTGCTGCGGATAGGTCTGCTGGGGGTAGGTCTGACCGGTCGTGTCGTAGGTCTGCTGCGGATATCCGTAGGTCTGTTGCGGGTATCCGTAGGCCTGCTGCGGATATGTCGCCACCGGATAGCCCTGCTGCGGATACTGGCCGCCCGCCCAGTTCAGGGAGTTCAGAGCCATCCACCCCTGCTGATCATTGCTCAGACCCAGTGTGGCGGGTCCCAGCTTCAGGAACATTCCGCCGCCGCTGGCCAGCAACCCTTGCGTGGCGGCACACGAGGTCATTGCCATCAGCGCTCCGATCAACGCTGCCCCGCACAGTGCGCGCTTCATGCAGCCTCTCCTCATGCTTGAGTAAGCCACTGTCGACTGCATGTGTAACGCACGAAACGGCTGTCCGGATGATCTGCCTTTTTACCGGCAGGCTGCGTTGCGCCAATTGGCGGATGAACGCGGCGCCTGCCGAGCAGGCCCGCCGGATCGGCCCGCTGATATGCCGCTGAAGGATCGGTCCGGCGTCTAGCCTTGCGTTGTTGCCAGCACCGCCTTGGCGCCCGCTGCCGCCCGCTTGGCCATTTCCTCCTCCACCAGCTCCTTCTTGGAGAGCTTGCCGACCATGGTCTTGGGCAGGCTCTCGCGCACCTCAACGGCCGCCACGCGCTCGTGCTTGGCCACGCGCCCGTTCAGCCAGGCGCACAGCGCCGCACCGTCCACGTCGGCGGGTGCGTCCGGCTTTAGCACCACGAACGCCTTCGGCCGCTGGCCGAGGTAATCGTCCGGAATGCCGATCACGGTTGCCTCCAGCACCGCCGGGTGCTGGTACAGCGCCTCCTCCAGCATGCGCGGGTACACCTTGAACCCGCCCACCATGACCATGTCCTTGATGCGGTCGATGATGAAGGTGTAGCCGTCCTTGTCGATGTAGGCGATATCGCCCGTGCGCAGGAGGCCGTTGACGAACACGTCGCTGTTGTCGCGGTGCCAGTAGCCCTGCATCACCTGCGGCCCCCGGAAGGTCAGCTCGCCCGGCTCGCCGATCGGCAGCACCCGAGTCGGGTCGTCCTTGTCCACGATCACGATGTCCGTGCCCGGCAGCGGCAGGCCGATGGAGCCCGGCTTGTTCACCCCGTGGAACGGGTTGACCGACACCACGCCGGAGCTTTCCGTCAGGCCGTAGCCTTCCACCAGAACGGCGGGCGTCGCCTTGCCGAAGCGCTCCTTCAGTTCCACCGGCAACGGCGCGCCGCCCGAGATGCACAGCCGCAGCGAGTCCAGGTCCCCTTCCGCCCGCGCCGCCGAGTTCAGCATCGCCGTGTACATGGTCGGCACGCCCGGCAGCACGGTCACCTGGTTCTTGCGGATGGCCTTGATCGCCTGCCCCAGCTCGAACTTGGGCAGCATCACGATCATCCCGCCCACCCACGTCGTCATGTTGAGGATGACGGTGTTGGCGAACACGTGGAAGAACGGCAGCGCGCCCAGAATGCGCTGGGGCTCTGCGGTCGCCTCCGGGTCCACCGCCGCCACCTGCTGCGCATTGATGGAGAGGTTGGCGTGCGTCAGCATCGCGCCCTTGGGCTGGCCGGTGGTGCCGCCGGTGTACTGCAGCACCGCCAGATCCTTGTGCGGGTCGATCTGCACCGGCGCGGGGCGACCGTCGTTGTTCACCATCGCCTCGAAGGAGACATGGCGGTCATCGATCGTCACTTCCGCCTGCTCGCGGCGGCGGAACAGGCGGTAGAGCATGCCCTTCATCGGTGGCAGCGCCCGCGCCAGCGATCCCACCACAAGGCATTGCAGCCGGGTCCGCTCCATCACGTCGCTGATGGTGGTGTACAGGCTCGCCACGTCGAGGCAGACCATGATGTCCGTCTCGGAGTCTTCCACCTGCGCGGCCAGTTCATCGGGCGAATAGAGCGGAGAGAAGTTTACCACCGTGCCGCCCGCCTTCAGGATGGCGTAGTAGGCGATCACGTATTGTGGGCAATTCGGCAGGAACAGGCCCACCTTCACGCCTTTTTTCACGCCGAGCGTCTGAAAGCCCTTGGTGGCGCGGCAGACCAGATCCATCACCTCGCCGTAGGTGTAGGTACGGCCCAGGAAATCGAGATAGGGGGCATCCGGCGTCTCGCTGGCGGAGCGCTCCAGCAGATGGTGGACCGGCAACGCCTCGAACTCGGTATCCCAAGCCGATCCGTGACTGTAGTTGGCCAACCAGGGCCGCTCCCATGCCGTCATTACCACCCTCCCTTTGCCGGGGTCATCGCGCGGAATAAACCGCCACCCCTCCGTTGACGTCTTCCGTGATCTGGCCGGAATATTTCAGATAGTTCAGATGCGCCAAGGCTTCGCCCGTGGCGGTCATGATGTCGCTGACCGAGACAGTCTTGCGAAACAGGGCCTCGAAACACTCTACCACCGTTCGGGGCGTCGCGCAGTGCGACAGCAACGCCTCCAGCTTGCGGTCATGGTCCGCCGCCATCTGGTCCAGCCGGGTGTGCAGGCCGTGGAACGGCTCGCCGTGGGCGGGCAGCACCAGCAGGTCCGGCCGCAGCGTCCGCAGCCTGGCCAGGCTGTCCAGCCAGTCGCGCAAGGAATCAGCCTCCGGCTCCATCGCGGTGACCGAGACGTTGGGCGTGATGCGCGGCAGCACCTGATCGCCCGCGATCATCACCCCGGCCTCGTCGCAGATCAGGCACACGTGCTCGGGCGAATGGCCCTGCCCCGTCATCACCCGCCAGTTTCGGCCGCCCACGCTCAGCGTGTCGCCCTCCTTCAGGCGGCGGAAGGCCAGCGGCAGGCGGTGCACGGCCTGCGCGAAATTGCCCCACCCCTTGCCCCGGAAGGTTTCCAGATCCGCCTCTCCCCAACCGGCCCGGCGATAATAGTCCATCACCTCCGCCGGCGGCTCCGGCAGCTTGCCGTTGATCAGCAGGGAGGCGAAGTAATACTCAGTGCGGGACATGCACAGCCGCGCCCCCGTGC
>NZ_DATBUP010000132.1:0-3099 GCF_036515995.1 Pedomonas sp.
CCTTCTTCTCCTTCAGGCGCAGCACGCCCTTCTCGACGACGGGATCCAGATCGGCGAGGGCGGCCTTGGTGCCCCGCGCGATGACCTGCGTTTCGGGGCCCTGTTCGATGATGACGGTCATGCCGCCCTCCAGCGCCACGCCGGTGAAGCCGGTGGCCTCGATGCGCCGCTCGTCCGGCTTGCGCTTGGCGGGAGCGGCGGCGGTGACGGCCGAGGCGGCCAGCGCAAGGGTGGCACAGACGGCAACAAACGTGGTGGACCGCATTAATTCTTCTCCCTGGTATGTCATCCGCAGCGGGGCAGTCTAATATCCTGCTGGCGGAATAGTTCTTATGGCGGAGACTGCAATGAAATTGTCTGGAAAGCTAGCGTTTGGCTTGGCCTGCGCCGTGATTGGCGCGGCAGTGTCTCTGGCGCTCCACGATCGGCCGGCAGAGGCGCAATCGTTCGGCGTGGGCGGCGGCGGGCCGCTGCATGTGGCAGCCTCCAGCGCGGGCAGCGTGAGCCACGCGTGGTCCATCGATCCGCGCACCAGCCTCGTCATCCACTGTGTCTCGACCGGCTCCAAGGCCGAGTTCCAGTGCGACAGCCAGCCCCTCCCCGGGATGGCGAAGCCTTAAGGGCCAAGCCTTAAGGTAAGGGCGCTGCCTCCTCAGGGCGCTGGAGACGCAGGCTTGGTGAGGGCGCGGCGGGTGGCTTCGTCCGCCGGGTAGAAGCACTCCAGCGCCAGCTCGGACAGGGTGATGTCGAGCGGCGTGCCGAACACGGTGGTGGTGG
Organism: Pedomonas sp.; assembly: GCF_036515995.1. Classification (NCBI taxonomy): domain Bacteria; kingdom Pseudomonadati; phylum Pseudomonadota; class Alphaproteobacteria; order Sphingomonadales; family Pedomonadaceae; genus Pedomonas; species Pedomonas sp. The sequence goes on from NZ_DATBUP010000132.1 coordinate 778, forward strand.
AGAGGAACGAGAAGACCTCGGCGTTCGGGCCCAGCCGCAGCCGCAGCGGCACGGCGATGCCCGGAGGCCCGTGTGGCGTGCGGCTGGCCGGGCACGGGTAGGCGCGCAGCTCCTGCCACAGGTCCTCCAGCACGGGGTCCTTGGTCTGGTCGATCTGCTGGCGCAGGCGCGCGAGCAGATGGCTGCGCCATTCCGGCAGGTTCTCGATGCGCGGGGCCACCCCATCCGGGTGCAGGCTCAGCCGCAGCACGTTGACGGGCGGGCGCAGCAGCTCGGCCGAGACGCCCTCCAGCAGCGGCGCGAGCGCGGCATTGGCGGCAAGGAGCGTCCAGTGCCGGTCGACGGCAAGGGCGGGGAAGGGTTCGTGCCCCTTCAGAATGGCCTCGACGGCGGTGCGGGCGGCCGTCATGTCGGGCGTGTCCAGCGGGCGCTCGGCAAAGGCCGGGGCAAAGCCGCCCGCCAGCAGCAGGGCGTTGCGCTCCCGCAGCGGCAGGTCCAGCCGCTCGGTGAGGCGCAGCAGCATGGCGCGGCTGGGCGTTGCCCGCCCGGTTTCGATGAAGCTGAGGTGGCGGGTGGAGATTTCCGCATCCATGGCGAGATCCAGCTGGCTGAGCTTGCGGCGCTGCCGCCAGTCTCGCAGCAAAGCGCCCACCGGTTCCTGCGGGGCAGGGAGGCGGCTGGCGGCGTGGGTGGTTGGCATGTTCATGTCCTCTCTATGACCCGGAAAGCCGCGAGCGGGCGATTACCTGCAAGGTAATGGATTGGCCGCGCCTGATTGGGAATGATCGCCGACATGCTGGATGACCGGCACAGCCTAAGGCCGGATGACCGGCACAACCTGGGGCCGGATGACCGGCAAAACGCAACACTGGAGAGCGATCATGCAACAGGCACACACCGAAACGTCCGCCGCCATCACTCCGGCCATTGCTCCGGCCATCACTCCGGCGGCAGTGGCGCACGCCTACCTCGCTGTATGGAATGAAGCGGATTCCGACAAGCGGCGCAAGCAGCTGGCCGATGGCTGGACCGATGATGCCCGCTACGCCGATCCGCTGATGCAGGCGAGCGGCGCGGAGGCGATCAACGCCATGATCGGCGCGGCGCAGGCGCAGTTCGCCGGGCACAGCTTCCGCCTGAGCGGCACGCCGGACGGACACGGGCCGTTCGTGCGGTTCTCGTGGACGCTGGAAGGGGCCGGCGGCGTCGTCGGCGGCGGCACGGACGTGGTGCTGCTGGACGCGGACGGGCGCGTGGCGCAGGTGACCGGTTTCCTCGACAGCGTGGGGGCGTGAGGCCGGGCTTGAGGGCCGAGCTGTTCTAAACCGCAGGGCGGATCGGCCACGGCTCGGGGCGGCGGGCGAGGATTTCCACCGGATCGCCCACGCGGATGAGGCCGGGGGTGACGGGCACGGCGTTCCAGCCGAACAGCGCGCCCTTTACCCGCGGCTCGGCCGACTTGCGCACGCGCTGGAGCATGCGCAGCGGCTCATGGGCGGGGTGGTCTCCTTGGAGTCTGCCGCCCGTCATCTGATCGGTGGTGACGACGACGCAGCGGTCGCACGGCTTGACCAGCTCCAGCTCGGTCTCGCCAATGCGCAGGCGCGACCAGCCATCCTCGCCCCACGGCGTGTCTGAGCTGATGACGATGTTGGCGCGGAAGCGGTTCATGGGCGCGGGCGCGTCCAGCCGCCGGTTGAGATCTGCCAGCGAGGCGGTGTTGGTGATGAGCACCGGATAGCCGTCCGCAAAGCCGACGCCGCCCGGTCCTTTGGCAAAGGCGGTGTTGAGCGGGCGGTTCGCCCCGTTCGGCAGCCAGACCAGACGCAGCGGCCGGCCCAGCCAGCCCGACAGCCACGCGCTCGCCCCCTCCGCCACCCGCGCCGCCGCCTTCGAGCGCCAGATGTGGGCGATGATGTGCTCTGCCTGCCCCGTGGGATAGGGCAGCATTAGCGGGGCAAGCCCCGGAGCGCGGAGGGTGAGGCCAGCCTCGCCCGGCACCGCCTCCAGCAGGGCAAGGCGCGGCTCCTCCCGCTGGGTGAGGAAACGCCCCGCCTCATCCACGATCATCCACCGCCGATCCCCCTCAAGCCCCGCCGGCAGCAGGGTCGCCTGCGCCAGATCAACCGCACGGCCGGATTTGACGGGATGAATGTGAAGACTGGCAACGCGCATCGGGGGCAGGTCCGGCAGGTGGGAGGGAGGGGCACTGTAGCGGCTGGCCGGCGGTGCGGAAAGGGGCGGGGGCTGAGGGGGTGCTCAAGGGTGGCAAGGGGAGTGCCAAGGGATAAGTGCAGGTGCAAGGGGGTCTATAACCCCCTT
>NZ_DATBUP010000133.1:0-11336 GCF_036515995.1 Pedomonas sp.
CAGACTCCGGCCGCACCTTCTGGGGAATATATTCCAGCAGCTCCCACCAGAAATTCATGGAATTGTGCGCCTGCGCCAGAGGATTGGGCGGTACATACTTATGCGGGCGCTTGCCCGGCCTGCCCAGCACCAGCCGGTTGACGGTGGCGGTGTTGAAGTCCAGCCCGGCCTGCTCGGCTTCCCGGATCATCCACGCCAGCGGAATTTTGGCCAGATGGCTGCGCGCCTCAGGATAGCCGCCGCCCACGTCTCCATGCACACCCGGAAACCACACCTCCTTGAAATCCTGCGGCAGGGCCAGGTGCATGGCGAACGGGTTGGGCGCATAGCTTTGCCCGGGCTCCCACAGGTCCGGCCGGAACATGCAGCGCCGCTCGTCGGTCGCCACCGCGTGGCGGACGATCTCGATCATGGAATTGGTCTGCGTGAAGGCGTGCTTGCGCAGCCGCAAGCCGACCCGGCCATGCTCGATCACCGAGGAGACCGTATCGAACACGCCCATGAAGCGGATCGGCGCGCGGTAGGGTGAGAGGATGCGCTCGTAGAGGCGGATTTCCTCGAAGCTGCGATAGTCAGGCTCGGCCTCGCCCATGGCGGCGCTGTGATCCGCACTCTGGCTGTCCGTGTCGGAAATCGCCTTGTAGGCGCGATAGGCATGATCCAGCAGGTTGAGGTTGCGCTTCTCCATCAGGCCGAAGGCGCGCAGGAAACCGGCCAGCACGCGCACGCTGTAGGCTCCGCGGGAAAAGCCGAACAGGTAGATCTGGTCCTGCTCGTCAGTCTTCCCGCGCGTGTGGTTCTCCACGAGGAAACGGTAAGCTTCCTTGACGTTGTCATCCAGCCCCCAGCCCAGCACGCGCTGCAGGAATTCCTTCGTCGCTCCATAATATTTGGACAAAGGAAAATCTCCGCCGAACGTGCCGATGCCCGGGTCATAATAGACCAGCTGCCGGTCGGACTTTTTCAGCGTTCCATAAAGGCGCAGGATATTCGAGCGATCCGCGTGGATCTCGTTCGAGGTGCCATCCATCAGGATCACGATTTTCCGGGCCATGTGCGCTCCCCCTCGGCCTGGCCTGCAACCGAACGCGACACCTCGCACAGGAACCCGGAAACCTTAGTGCAATCTCGCCGCGGCGCAAGCCTGCCGACCGGGCGCGGGAGCAACGCCCGGACAAGCTCACATGCAGAAGGCGACGAAGGAGTTCCACGCCACCATCAGGCCATGGCGCAGCCACAGCCAGCAGCCGAGCAGCACCAGCAGGGCGCCGATGCCAAGGATGATGAGATGCCCGCGCCCGCTCATGCCGCCCTCACTCCGCCGCGCTCAGTCGGGCAGCGGGGATCTCGCGGATCGGCAGGTGAATGAGCGTGGCGGCAAGGCCGAACGCGATGGCGACGAGCCACGCCATGTCGTAGGAGCCGAACAGATCGTAGGCGTAGCCGGCCGCCCACGCGCCGAAGAAGCTGCCGACCTGATGGCTGAAGAACACGATGCCGAACAGGGTGGAGAGATACCGCACCCCGAACATGCCGCTGACGAGGCCGCTGGTCAGCGGAACGGTGCCAAGCCAGAGGAAGCCCATGACGCTGGCGAACACCAGCGCGGAGGGGACGGAGACCGGGGCCAGCAGGAAGGCAACGATCGCCAGCGTGCGGGCGAAGTAGATGCCCGCCAGCAGCATGTTCTTGCGCCAGCGCCCGCCCCACACGCCGAACAGGTAGGAGCCGAAGATGTTGAACAGGCCCACCAGCGCCAGCGCGGTCGCGCCCGTGGACGGCGGCAGCCCGGAGTCCGTGAGGTAGGCCGGCAGATGCGTGCCGATGAACGCCAGGTGCAGGCCACAGACGAAATAGCCGCTGACCAGCAGCTTGTAATCGCGCGAGGCACCGGCTTCGCGCAGCGCCTCGGATATGGACTGGCTCTCGCCGCCTTCCCTGGTTTCGCTTCTGCCCGCCACGCCCAGTGCCAGCACGATGGCAACGGCCATGACGGCGGCCAGCACGGTGAACGCCATGCGCCAGCCCACTTCCTCCAGCAGCGCCTGCGCACCCGGTACTACCAGAAACTGTCCGAGCGAGCCACCCGCCGTGGTGATGCCAAAGGCAAGGCTGCGCTTCTCGGGAGGCACGAAGCGGCCGACCGCCCCCAGCATCACGCCGAAGGTGACGGTGGTGAGCGACAGGCCGACCATCACGCCGACGGACAGATGCAGCCCGAAGGCGCTGCCGATGGAGGACGCCGCCAGCAGGCCCGCCACATAAAGGGCCGCGCCCGCCGCCGCGAGCCAGCCCGCGCCATAGCGATCCGCCAGCGCCCCGACGAACGGCTGCGCCACGCCCCACAGGAGGTTCTGAAGCGCCACCGCCAGGCCGAAGGCTTCCCGCCCTATGCCTAAGTCAACGCTCACCGGCTGGAGAAACAGGCCGAACCCCTGCCGCACGCCCATGCTGAGCGTGAGGATCATCGACGCGCAGAACACAGTAATCCAGGCCTTGCGGCTGGCAGCGGCGGAAGAGAGGTGGTGCGGCATGGTGGTCTCGCTCGTCGACAGGCAGTCAAAGACTACGGATAAGGCATAAAATAGAGATACTGGTCAGATTCACGTTCCGTCGGCAGCGTGTGCAGCGAAACGGACGCGTGAGGGACCTTGGTAGGTGCATTTCTTATCTTCAAGAGTTATATAGATTGCACCGACAACAAAAATCCGCTGCGGCCTGAACGGTCCGTTCCATGGCAGGCAACGGTTGCCGCACCACAAGGAGCTCATGCACAAATGATTTCGCAGAAAGCCAAATATGCTCTGCGTGCGCTTGTGGAAATGGCAAGGGTGGATGACGGCGAAGCGCTGCTGATCAACGACATTGCCGAGCGCCAGCGCATTCCGAAAAAGTTTCTGGAGCAGATCCTGCTCGACCTGAAGCATCAGGGCGTGGTGCAGAGCCGGCGCGGGCGCAACGGCGGCTACAGCCTGCTGAAGGACCCGCATGACATCACCATCGGCCAGATCATGCGCATCATCGACGGCCCGCAGGCCCCCCTGCCCTGCCTCAGCCGCATGGCCTACCGCCGCTGCGATGATTGCGAGAGCGAGGAGAGCTGCGGCATCCGCCGGGTTTTCGCCAAAGCCTATGATGCCACGGCCCATGTGCTTGATACCACGACCCTTCATGACACCCTGATGCTGGAGGGCAACCAGGCCTCCCCGCTCATGCGCGCTCTGGCCTGACCCGCGCTTTTTAAATAATCACTCCGGCGTCAGTGACTCGATCAGGCTCACGAACCGATCGACATGGCCTTGCAGAAAGGCGCGGGTGCCATCGTTGGCAATGTCGCCGTTTTCGTCCAGCAGGTCAGGCTTGAACTGGATGTAGGCCTCCCCGCCAAGCACGAGAGCCCCGAGAATACCCAGGATCTGGCGCAGGTGCTGCTGGCCGACGGCGGTGCCGATGGCCCCCGGCGTCGTGCCGGTGATGGCGGTCGGCTTGTCGCGCCACACATTATTCTCCATGGGCTTGGAGCCCCAGTCGATGGCGTTCTTCAGCACCGCGGGCAGCGAGCGGTTGTGCTCCGGCATCACCACGGCCACCGCATCGGCCGCCGCGATCTCTGCGGTGAATCGGTTGACGCTCTCCGGGCGATCGCCCTCCAGATCCATGTTGTACATCGGCAGATCATCGATCCGGGGGTAGCTCACCTCGAAATTGGGCGGCAGCAGACGAGCCATGGCTTCGGCCAGCCTGCGATTGATCGACTCCTTGCGGTTGCTGCCGACCACAACTGCCAAATGATAAGTTCTCATTAAACCCTCCTGCCAAGCAAAGATGGAATGGGCACATCAAGTCAGTCGCCATGATCGAGTCGAAGAACGCTTTCGGCAAGTACACGGCATTAAAAATTCCATCCAAACGGCACCCGAAATTATTCTGAACGTTTTGGCAGGCGATCGAACATCGACACCGACCATGCGCACCGTTGCTTCTGCGGATTGCCTTTATTAGCAACGGCTGTCCGTTGATTTTGTTAGTCCTGTACTCCGGCGTGGATGGATCAAGAGCCGCAGGCAGTTGCTTGAGGTGCAACCGAGCGTGGCCGTTTTCCAGGCAAACCGGTGGTTTGAATATCCTCTGAAAGCAACCCTTGCTCTAGACAGGCTTTTTCTTTCTCGACATTCTCTATAAAATTGGTCGAGATGGTGTCGTATCTTCAATGAAGGGAGCCGCCCATGGCTGCATCACCCATTGTTTCCCGGCGTTCCGCGTTCCTGTCGCTTGTCGTTGCCTGTTCCATGCTCACCTCGGGCGTTGCGCAGGCCGCAACCACCCTCCTCAACGTTTCCTATGATCCGACACGCGAGTTGTACCGTGACTACAACGCCGCTTTTGCCAAGTACTGGAAGAAGCAGAGCGGTGAGACCGTCACCGTTCGCATGTCCCATGGCGGCTCGGGCAAGCAGGCGCGCGCCGTGATCGACGGCCTGCCCGCCGACGTGGTGACGCTGGCGCTGGAGGCGGACATTGATGTGATTGCCCAGAAGACCGGCAAGATCCCCGCCAACTGGCGCTCCAGCCTGCCCAACAACAGCGCGCCTTATGTCTCCACCATCGTGTTCCTGGTGCGCAAGGGCAACCCGAAGAACGTCAAGGACTGGGGCGATCTCGTCCGCTCCGACATCCAGGTCATCACCCCGAACCCGAAGACCTCGGGCGGCGCGCGCTGGAACTTCCTGGCGGCCTGGGGCTGGGCACTGAAGCACTACAAGGGCGATGAAGCCAAGGCCCGCCAGTACATCACGGCGCTGTTCAAGAACGTGCCGGTGCTGGATACGGGCGCGCGCGGCTCCACCACCACCTTCGTGCAGCGCGGCATCGGCGACGTGCTCCTGGCGTGGGAAAACGAAGCCTTTCTGGCGCTGAACGAGCTGGGCCCGGACAAATTCCAGATCGTTGCCCCATCCATCTCGATCAAGGCCGAACCGCCGGTCGCGCTCGTTGCCGGCAACGTCAAGCAGAAGGGCACGCAGAAGGTGGCGCAGGCTTACCTGAACTACCTGTACTCGGCCGAAGGCCAGCGCATTGCCGCCCGCCACTTCTACCGGCCCTACAAGCCCGAGCTGGCCGATCCGAAGGACATGAAGCGCTTCCCCAAGATCGAGCTCCAGACGATCGAGGACTTCGGCGGCTGGGCCAAGGTGCAACCGAAATTCTTCGCTGACGGGGGCCTGTTCGACCAGATATACCGCCCGGCGAAATAACCGGACTAACCAAATACAACAGGGAAGAAATCATGGCTTTCTCAAGCAAAGCTGCGCTCTCGCTCGCTGCCAGCCTTCTGGCGATCACCGCCTCGGGCGCAGCAACGGCGCAAACCACGCAACCTGACCCGCGCATCGAGGCCCTCGAGCGGCAGATCGAGGCCCTGCGCGCCGAAGTGAACACGCTGAAGGCGGAGCGCGCCGCGCCTGCCCCGGTCGCCGCCCCCGCGGCAGCGCCGGTTGCCACGGCCCAAACGGCGTCTGCTCCGGCAGCCACGCCAGCCGCGCCGAAGGACTCGGTGAAGTTCTCGCCCTCGCCGCAGTGGACCAGCGCCGACAAGGCGTTCTCGTTCAAGGTGCGTGGCCGGATCGAACTCGACACCGCCTTCTTCGACGTGCGTCGCGGCACCCGCGACTTCAACAACGGCACCGAAATTCGCCGTGCCCGCCTCGGCGTTGACGGCAAGATGTTCACGGACTGGGCCTACCGCCTTGAAGCGGACGTTGCCGCCGGCAGCCGCGACGACAGCAGCGGCTCGGAACTGGACGTGAAGGACGCTTACATCCAGTACAACGGCTTCGAGAATCTCTCGATCACGGCAGGCCAGCACAAGACGCCCAACGGGCTCGACCAGCTGACCTCCTCCACCAACCTCACCTTCATGGAGCGCGCCTCCTTCTCCGAGGCGTTCCTCGACCGCCGCAACGCAGGCGGTGACTTCAAGCTGGGCCTCTCCGCCCGCTATGCGCAGGACGTCTGGAGCCTGACCCTTGGCGTGTTCGGCGAGAACGCCGCCGTCACCGGCAACTCCGGCGCCGATGAAGGCTACGGCTTCCACGGCCGCGCCACCGTTGCTCCGGTCAACACGGACGAGAACCTCATCCACCTCGGCGTCTCGGGCTTCTGGCGCGATACGGGCGGGCGCGAGACCGTGCGCTTCGGCGACCGGCCTGAGGTTCGCGTCGACGGCACCCGCCTGGTCGACACCTCCGCGTTCGATGCCAGCAGCTACACCTTCCTTGGCGCGGAACTCATCGGCGCGACCGGTCCGTTCTTCGTGCAGGCCGAATATGGCCGAACGGACGTGAACCGCACGGGCGGCCTCGGCGACGTCTCGTTCGACGGCGGCTACGTGCAGGCCGGCTGGTTCCTGACCGGCGAGCGCCTGCCCTACAAGGACGGCGTGCTCGGCCGCGTCGAGCCGAAGCGCAACTTCTCCGTCAAGGACGGCGGCGCGGGCGCGTTCCAGCTGGCCGCGCGCTACAGCGCGCTCGGCCTCAACGACGGCACCATTCAGGGCGGCCGTTCGGAGAACCTGACCGTCGGACTCAACTGGTACGCGAATCCCTACATCCGCGTTCTAGTCAACTGGGTGCGCTTCGACACCACCCGCCGCGGCATCGAGACGGACGGCGATGCATTCGCCACCCGGTTCGCCGTGAACTGGTAAGCGGAGGAACCGCATGAGCGCAATGTCCACAACACCGGAATATCCAGGGGCAGGAAATCCCGGCCCCAAAGGCCGGGGTTGGAAGGAGCCGAGCATATTGCCCGGTTTCAAGCTCACCCTGGGCTTTACTCTCCTGTACCTGGCCCTGATCGTTCTCATACCGCTTGGCGGCCTGTTCGTGCAGAGCGCGAAGCTCGGCTGGGAAGGTTTCTGGAACGTCGTTGTGGAAGAGCGCGTGCTTGGCGCGCTGCGCCTCAGCTTCGTGACGGCGTTGGTGGCAGCGGCCATCAACGCCGTGATGGGGCTCATCCTCGCCTGGGTGCTGGTGCGCTACAAGTTCCCCGGAAGACGGTTCATCGACGCGCTGGTCGATCTGCCCTTTGCCCTGCCCACCGCCGTTGCCGGCATCGCGCTTGCCACCCTCTATGCCCCGAACGGCTGGATCGGCAGCTTGCTCGAGCCGCTCGGCATCAAGATCGCCTACACGCCCACCGGCATCGTCATCGCCCTGATCTTCATCGGCCTGCCCTTCGTCGTGCGCACGGTTCAGCCGGTGCTGGAGGAACTGGACAAGGAGCTTGAGGAGGCCGCCGCCACCCTCGGCGCGACGCGCTGGCAGACCATCAGCAGGGTCCTGCTGCCCACGGTCACGCCCGCCCTGCTCACGGGCTTTGCCCTCGCCCTGGCGCGGGCCGTGGGCGAATACGGCTCGGTCATCTTCATTGCGGGCAACATCCCCTACGTCTCGGAAATCGCGCCCCTGCTCATCGTCATCCGGCTCGAGGAGTTCGACTACCAGGGCGCAACCGCCGTTGCGGTCGCCATGCTGCTGATCTCCTTTGCGCTGCTGTTCTTCATCAACGCCATTCAGGTATGGAATCGCCGGAGGATCGGACATGGCTGAGGCAAACGCCACTCTCGCCCGGCCGGGCCGTCTGGCCCTGCCGGCCACGCAGGAACGCCGCTCGACCCGCGCGCTCCTGATCACCGTCACCCTCGTCTTCCTCACTCTTCTGCTGTTCCTGCCGCTGGCTCTCGTCTTTGCCGAAGCGTTCCGTCATGGCTGGGCAGGCTTCGAGGCCGCCGTCATCGAGCCGGATGCGCTGGCCGCCGTGCGGCTCACCCTGCTGGTCGCCGCCATCGCAGTGCCGCTGAACACCCTCTTCGGCCTTGCCGCCGCCTGGTCGGTCGCCAAGTTCGAGTTCCGGGGCAAGAGTGCGCTCGTCACGCTCATCGACCTGCCCTTCTCGGTCTCCCCCGTCGTCTCCGGCCTGATCTATGTGCTCCTGTTCGGCTCTCACAGCCTGCTCGGCCAGTGGCTGGCGGAGAACGATATCGAGATCATCTTCGCCGTGCCCGGCATCGTGCTGGCCACCATGTTCATCACCGTGCCGTTCGTCGCGCGTGAACTGATCCCCTTGATGCAGGAGCAGGGCACGAAGGAGGAAGAGGCCGCCCTGTCGCTGGGTGCCAGCGGCTGGCAGACCTTCTGGCACGTCACCCTGCCCAACATCCGCTGGGGCCTGCTCTATGGCGTGCTGCTCTGCAACGCCCGCGCCATGGGCGAATTCGGGGCCGTGTCGGTGGTCTCCGGCCACATTCGCGGCCTCACCAACACCCTGCCTCTGCACGTTGAAATTCTCTACAACGAGTACAACTTCGTGGCTGCCTTTGCCGTCGCATGTCTGCTTGCCCTGCTGGCCTTCCTGACCCTGGGTCTGAAGAGCCTGCTGGAGTGGCGGCACGGCGCGGAACTCGCCGCCAGCCGCCGCCTGTAGGAGGACTGCCATGGACGTATCAATCCGCAACCTGACCAAGGAATTCCGTGGCGTGCAGGTGCTGCGCGGTCTGGATCTGGACATCCGGCCGGGCGAGCTCATCGCCCTGCTCGGCCCGTCCGGCTCGGGCAAGACCACGCTCCTGCGCCTGATCGCGGGGCTCGAGACCCCGAGCAGTGGCACCGTCCACTTCGGAGACGAAGACGCCTCCCACAAGACCGTGCAGGAGCGGCACATCGGCTTCGTGTTCCAGCACTACGCCCTGTTCCGCCACATGACGGTGTTCGACAACATCGCCTTCGGGCTCAAGGTGCGCCCGCGCGCCCAGCGGCCCAGCCGCGAGGAGATCGCCGCCAAGGTGCGCGAGCTGCTCTCGCTGGTGCAGCTCGAAGGGCTGGAGGGCCGCTACCCCACCCAGCTTTCGGGCGGACAGCGGCAGCGCGTGGCGCTCGCCCGCGCGCTGGCCATCGACCCCAACCTGCTACTGCTCGACGAGCCCTTCGGCGCGCTCGACGCCCAGGTCCGCAAGGATCTGCGCCGCTGGCTGCGCGAGCTGCACGACAAGACCCGCCACACCACCGTGTTCGTGACCCACGATCAGGAAGAGGCGCTCGAGCTGGCAGACCGGGTGGTCATTATCCACGAAGGCACGATCGCCCAGGTCGGCACGCCGGACGAGGTCTACAACGAGCCCGCCACGCCGTTCGTCTACGGCTTCCTCGGCGCGGTCAACGTGCTGCCCGCCCACGTGAAGGGCGGCCATGTGCTGCTGGAAGGCTTCGAGACCGGGCTCGTGCCCGCCAAACCGATCGGCTTTGAAGGCCCTGCCAACCTTTACGTGCGCTCGCACGATCTGGAGTTGAGCGATGACCGCCTGCGCTCCATTCCGGGCGTGGTGCAGTCCTGCCGCACGCTGGCCGGACAGTTCCGGCTTGAGGTGGAAATTCCCGGTCGCCGCCAGCCCCTGAACGTGGAGGTTTCCGAGGCCGCGCTTGCCGGCCGCCAGTGCCCGGCCAAGGGCAGCCGGGTGCTGCTGCAACCGCGCCGCTTTGGCGTGTTTCCCCGCGCCTCGGGCGAGGCCGCCCCGGCAGAATGGGTCGAGCCCGCCGCGCCGCGTCTCGTTGCCGTGTCCTGAGAGCCTGGAGCAGGACCGGCAGCCGCCACGACGCACGGCCCGTCAAAATGAAAAGGTGGTGCAGAAGGGAATAATCAGAGCTGAGGCCATGTTCGCATCGGAAACGATTGCGCACCGGCGCGGTTCTCGCGCACTTTAGCGGCATGACTGCAAGCCAGGGCCTCCTTCTTCTCGTTCTTGCCGGAACGCTGGTCGCCATGAGTCTCGACCGGTGGCGTTATGACCTGATCGCCGCCGTCAGCCTCATGGCCTGCGTGCTGCTCGGGTTCGTCCCGGCACAGGACGCCTTCTCCGGCTTTGGCGACCCGTCCGTCATCACCGTGGCCGCGGTGCTGGTCATCAGCGGAGCCATCTCCCAGTCCGGCACGATTGACCTTCTGGGACGGCGTCTTGCCGCCATCACGTCAACCCCCGTGCTGCACATGGCCATGCAATGCGGGCTGGGGCTGGTGCTCTCCGCCTTCATGAACAACATCGCGGCGCTCACGCTCATGCTCCCCCTGGCGCTGGCCTCCGCCCGGCGCTTCAAGTACCCGCCCGGCGTCATCCTCATGCCGCTGTCGTTCTCGACGCTGCTCGGCGGCATGGTGACGCTGATCGGCACCCCGCCCAACCTGCTGATCTCCAACTTCCGCTATCAGGAAACCGGCCTCAGGTTCTCCATGTTCGACTTCGCGCCGGTGGGCCTTGCCCTGGCTGTGGTCGGCATTGCCTATCTGCTTGCCGCCGTCTGGCTGCGGGCGCGCCGGGCGCGAGAGGAAGAGGACGCCAGTCCCGAGGCCTTCGATGTGGAGGACTACGGCGCGGAGGTCGAAATCCTGCCCCGCTCCCCCCTGGCCGGGCAGACGGTTGCAACCGCCGAGCAGTCATCGGACGTGCGCATCCACGGCGTGGTGCGAGGCGGCAAGCGCCTGTTCGGGCGGCTGCACGAGCAGCAACTGGAGAGCGGCGACATCCTGCTGCTGGAGGCCGAGACGCGCCGGCTGGAAGCCCTGCTGCAAACCGGCGCGGTGGCATTGGCCAGCGGCGATGTGGTCAGCGGCACCGCGACCATGGAAGCGGTGGTGACGCCCGCCTCGGTCGTGCCCGGCAGCACGCCCGCCTCGCTCGACCTGCCGGACCGCTTCGGCATCCGCCTGCTTGCCGCCGCGCGGCAGGGCCGCCGCTTCGAGGGGCGGCTGTATGAAGAGCGCCTCGGTGTAGGCGACGTGCTGCTGCTTCAGGGCGAGCCGGAGGCAATACACGAAGCGGTGCGCTCGCTCGGCTGCCTGCCGCTGGCGACGCGCCGCCTCAAGCTCTCCCCCGGCCGGCGCGCCCTGCCCATCGTGCTGTTCGCGGCGGCGATTCTGGCGGCGGCGCTCGACGTGGTGCCGACCGCCGTTGCCTTCGTCTTGTGCGTGCTGGGGCTGGCTTTGGCGCGCGTGCTGCGCGCGGGCGAGGCGCTGGCGCAGATCGACTGGTCCGTCATCGTCCTGCTGGGCGCGATGATCCCCATCGGCACCGCGTTCCAGACCTCCGGCACGGCCGACTACATCGCCCACGCCCTGCTCGCCCTTGCAGGTCCCGCCGGTCCCTACGCGCTGCTGGCGGGTGTGCTCATCGCCTCCATCGCCCTCACTCCCGTGCTCAACAATCCGGCCACGGTCATCATCATGGCCCCCATCGCGCTCAGCGTCGCCGAAGGCGCGAGCCTGCGACCGGAGGCCTTCCTCATGGC
>NZ_DATBUP010000134.1:0-18292 GCF_036515995.1 Pedomonas sp.
CCGTCTGCCGGTCCGCGCTGGCGATGCCGAGGGTGAAAATCCCGCCGATGCGAAAGCTGCGCGCGCGATCCCGCTCCGAGGTCAGGCGCACCACCTGCCCGACCCTGAGGCCCAGATCCTCGGCAAGGCGGCTGCCGATGAGAATGCCGTCCGCCGGCAGGTTGCCGTTGCCCTCAATAATGGCAGAGCCGATATCCGCAATGCTTGAAAGCTGGCCCGGCATCACGCCGATCACGCCGACCGGAGCCCTCGCCTGTCCCCGCTCCACATAGGCCGAGCCCCGGATCTGGGGCGAGACGGCGGTCACCCTCGGCACCGCCTCGATGATCGGCAGGATCGGCTGCCAGATTGCGATCTGCTCGCGCCGGCTGAGGTCCTTCTGCCGAACGACCAGCGCGCCCGCCAGCGGCGACAGGACGGCCGGGGCCCGATCCGGCATTTCCAGAACGATGTGGGGAATGCTGCCCACGGTCCGCAGCGTCAGCAGGGTCGCAAGCCCGCCGATGAGCGCGCTCATGAAGACGAACACGCCCCCCCCCAGCGCCACGCCCGCCATGAGCAGCCCCGTCTGCCCCGGGTGGGACAGCAGATGCCGTATGGCAAGCTTGATGGCATAGGGGCTCATGTCACCCGTCCCACCGGACCTCGTCGCCCGGCGCTGCCGCATCCGGGTCAACGAGGATGCGATCGCCCGGCGTCAATCCATGGGTCACGATCACGGTCTCGGCCGGCCAGTCGATGAAGCCGATCTGCCGCTCGGCGACGCTGCCGTCGTCGGTGACGAGCCGGATGCGGGCGCTGTTGCCCGTCTCCACAATGGCGCTGCGCGGCACGCTGATGGCGCGCTCGCGCCGCTCGATCACCAGATTGGCGGTCACCGTCAGCCCCGAGGGCGCTTCCCTGAGGGCCTCGCGCAGGCGAAGGCGCACGTCCCGCGCGCCCGTTGCCGGGTCGACCCTCGGCTCGATGTGGGCCACCACCGCCTCGACCGGCCGGGGCCGGCCCGGCAGGCTGACGATAGCCTGCGTGCCCGGGCGGATTTCCACGGCATAGATCTCGTCCACTTCCACCGAGACTTCCGGATCGGAAAGATCCGCCAGACGGTAGATCACGCTGTCGAGGCCAACCGTCTGGCCGGGATCGACAGGCCGCTCGAGGATCACCCCGCTGAAGGGCGCGCGCAGCACCCGGCGCTCGCGCAGCTCTTGTGCCTGCGTCCGGCTGGCCTGCCGACGCTTCAGCTCCCGCGCGCCTTCCTGCACGGCAAGGCGGCGCTGCTCCACATCGCGCCGGGTGACGAACTCGCCCAGCGCCTCGTAGCGGGCCAGATCGCGGCGCGCCTGCGCCAGCACGGCCTCCTGCGCCTCGACGGCGGCCTTTGCCTCGGCAATGGCGGCAGCCTCGGGCGCATCATCAACCCGGGCGATGATCTGGCCTTCTGCAACCCGGTCGCCGATGTCGAAGGGCAGCGCCACCAGCGTGCCGCCGAGCGACGGGCGCACGTCCACCTCGAGCCGGGGCCGGATGCGCCCGTTGACCGCCAGCACGCGCACGGCAGGCCGCGCCTCGACGACGAGGGTTTCAACCTGCGCGGGACGCGGGACGAGCAGCCAGACGCCCGCTGCCATCAGCATGATCGCAGCCAGCAAGGCAAACAGGAGACGCCTTGGTTTCATCTTCATCAAGGACTTGAAATAATACGGAATGCGCGCCGGAACAGTGAAGACGCCGTGCCGAGCGGCTGCCCGGGTCAGGCCGTCATCTGCGCGGCAGCGACGCCGCCGCGTCCGGCCGGGCCGATCAGGTGCCCTGCAATCTTCTCAGCCAGGTGCCTGCCGGAGCGCCATGCATCCTCGATCTGCGAGCCCGAGCACCAGTCGCCGCAGGCGCCAAGGCGCAATTCCGGATTCCACAGGTTCTGGCAGCGCCTGCCATTTCCGTGCGCATAGCGCCAGCGGTGGGCCTTGAGAAAGGACGGATGGGGCAGGCGCGCACCCGCCATTTTCTCGAACAGGAGGAACAGGTCCATGGCAACCGCCGCTCCGGTCCGGTGAAGGTGTCTGGCGGACCAGTCGGTGCTGGCCTGAACGACCCAGCATTCGGCAGGGCCCCGCCCGGGTTTGGAATTGTTGCGCGCCGCAAGGGCAATGTCGCCATCCTCGGGCAGGAAATCCGGCAGGCCGGCAAGCGGCTCGGAAAAGGCGGCCATCAGCGTCCAGCAGGGCCGGGAGCGCGCCATGGCCGGCTCGTACGCCATGCCGGGGTCGTGAGGCGCGAGAAGGGGCACCGCCTGTTCTGCGGGCGTCGCGATGGCAATGGCCGCAAAGGGTCCGTCGTAGAGGGAGGGGCCGGCCACATACCAGGACGCGCCATCGGTTTCGATCTTCTGCACCAAGGCCCCGAAGCGGGCATCATGGCTCAGGCGCTGGTGCTCGACCAGCATGCTCATCGACGGCACGCCGACCAGCGCACCGGCCGGCCCGCCAGGCCAGGGGGCAAGGAGCCCGGCCCGCGCCCAGGCGCTCACCTGCTCCTGAAAGTCCGCGCCAACAGCTGTCAGGCACGGGGCGCCGAAATCCCAGGCCATGTCGCTCAGCTCCAGCGTGGACGTCCGCCCGCCGGGCTTGCGGCCCTTATCGAACAAGGTGACGTCTATGCCCTTGATCCGTAATAGATTTGCACAGGCGAGGCCGGCAATGCCCGCACCGACGATGCCAACCTTCATGATTGTCCAAACCCTCGGACAGTCCTGTTTGGCGGCGGCGTGCCGCTGGGCGGGACTGTGGCTTTAATTCTCATGTTCTGCCTTCCAGACGCATACCACTGACGGCCGGTCATTGCTGAGGCCGGGGCAGAGATTCTAGGCTCTGGACGAGAGGTCTTCGATATGGCCAAAGGTACAGGATGGACACACCCATGCACATGATGCCGGACGCCCTGCCGGACTCGCTGATCGCTCACAGCAACGTGGCGGCGGTCGTCAGTGATCCGCGCCAGCCCGACAATCCGATCGTGGCCTGCAACGAGGCCTTCGTTCGGCTGACCGGCTATGCGAGGGAGGAGATCGTCGGGCGCAACTGCCGTTTTCTGCGCGGGGAGGGCACCGCGACGGAGCAGACGGCGGTCCTGCGCGAGGCGATCCTGCGGCAGCAGCCGGTCATGGCGGAGCTGCTCAACTATCGCAAGGACGGCTCGTCCTTCCGCAACGCCGTCATGATCGCCCCCCTGTTCGATGATGACGGCAAAATTCTCTATTTTCTCGGCTCGCAGATGGCCATCGAGGACGGCGCGGCAAGCCGTCAGGCGCAGGCCCGTGCCCGGGTCGAGGGTCTGACCCGCCGCCAGCGCCAGATTCTCGAGGCTCTCGCCAAGGGGCGTCTCAACAAGCAGATCGCCTTCGAGCTCGGCCTGACCGAGCGGACCGTGAAGATGCATCGCGCCGCACTGCTGCGCGCGCTGGGCGTGGCAACCGTGGCTGAGGCCATCCGCATCGGCATCGAGGCTGGCCTTTGAGCCTTGTCAGTACGGCATGTGGGGAGCAGGCCTCCGGGATCGCTCGCGCGCCTTCTGCCCGCCCCCTGCCAGTGTAGCTGCCTCAGCCGGAAATGCGCCGGATGAGCTGGATGCGCACGCCGTCCGGATCCGTGATCTGATGAATTTCAGAATCCGGCGTCAGGACATGGTTTTCGGGATAGCGCCGCCCGCCAAGGGCCTCGAGTTCCCTGGCGGTCTCATCGGGCGAGGCGTCTAGGAACGAAAGCTGCGTCAGCCCGAAGCGGTTGAGGGGGCCGCGCTCCCTTGATCCGAACGACGACGGCTCGAACACCTTCAGGAGTTCAATGACGTTGCCGTCCGCATCCCGCACCATCTGGGCCCGCAGCTTGATGCCGGGGACCTCATTGATCGTGCCCAGCCAGTCATATCCCTGGTCGAGCACATAATTCTCCGCCGCCTCGAAACCGAGCTGGCGGTAATAGCGCATCGATGTATCAATATCATTGACGCAGATGCCGCCGTGCGAGAAGCGCGCCGCTACATCCGGGTGGTGCATGAACTCGATGCGGATGCCGTCCGGGTCCGTACAGTAAAGCAGGGTCGTGCCCCCTTCGGCAAAGTGCGCGCGGGTGTGCTCGAACACATGGCCGCCCGCCGCTGCAAGGCGATGCGCCGCCGCGTCGATGTCATCCACATAAAACGAGATATGCACGAGCCCGTACTGGAGGGTCGAGCGCCGCTCGCGCGGGCCGGTTGCCTGGGGGTTGGTAAATTCCATGAGCTGCAGCATGGGCCCGTCGGGATGCTTCAGCACCCGCGTGCGCAGGGAGGCATCCGCAAGCCCCATCTGCTTTGCAACATCCGGGCCGCTAAGATCGGCTGACGAGACCTCGGAAAAATCCAGGGCTTCCTTATAAAAACGAGCAGAACGCTCCAGATCCTCAACGCAAAGGCTGCGATACAAAAGACGCGCCATTCCTGTCCCCCTGTTCATTGTTTTTTTGAGCCCCCTCCAGCCGGCGCAGAAGGGTCCGGTTTTCTGCAAGATATGCGGTCTGCCTGCAGCGCCGGGGATGTCCATCCCGCAAGACGCCTCGCGTCAGATTAACCGGATGTGTGCACTTTGGGACCTAGTGCGCTTGCTAGCTTGCGCCTTGCGGCGTGCCTGCTCCCGTAATTTTGCCTTAGCCTGACTTGACTATACCCAAAAAATTCAAGGCGCAGGCCGTGCGCTGTTTACGGTCCGTCTTGCGAAATCGTTCTCTATATGTTCTGTTTGGCGCATGGGTTACACCGCGCCGGTCTTCATCTCTGACTACGTGACCCCGTATCTGCAGATTAAATGCCGATGCGGGCGCAAGTCCTTGGTGTCGAAAGACCGGGCGATCCATCACCTGAAGACAATGGCACGCACCGAGCGGGGCGGCCCTTACGCCGTTCCGCGAATCCAGCACCTCTATCGGCATCTGGTCTGCAAGGGGTGCGGGCAGCGGGGGCAGATCGACATCGAGCCGGTGCCCCAGCCGGCGGGTACGATCCAGTGGGTCTATGAGCTGGATGAATGGTCGCGGCTGGAGGTGACCTGCCGGTGCGGCCATACGCACAGCTTCCTGGTGAAGGACCTGCTTTATCAGATGAAGCTCAAGTCCATGACCATGCACTGGGACAAGCTGCCCGGCCGCTTCCGGTGCCGGCAGTGCCGGCGCAAAGGACATGTCACCCTCCGCCGGCAGGATCGGGAGAGGCGGTAAGGGCCCGGTCCGTTGGGGTGCTTCATTAACCCTGTAATCCGACCACAACTCCCGCTTGGACGATCACGCGTCGACCACGCATTTTCCGCCGCCCGCCCTGGGGGGGGGACGGTCTGGTGCGACGGTCTGGGGTCGCCCTTTCCCCAAGGCGGCCCGGAGGAGCGGCAAAGGCGCACACTTGATGCCACTGGCGATAGCTTTTAGGAAAGTGTCTTCGCGCTTGGCCCAGGCTGGTCCTTGGCTGCGGCGTGCGCTGGGCAGAGAGCCCCGTTCGGGCGATGTTCTGCAGCTGTCGCACGGGTCAAAGGCCGGGAATTACAGGGGTGCTCATCGATGGTGTTCAAGTTCCTCCATGCCGCTGATCTGCATCTCGACAGCCCGCTGCTCGGGCTTGCGGCCAAATCGGCCGACTATGCGGCGCGGGTCGATCGCGCCTCCCGCGACGCCTTTGAAAAGCTGATCGGGCTGGCGATCGATGAGCGCTGCGCCTTCGTAGTGCTCGCCGGCGACATCTTCGACGGAGACCTGCGTAATTTCGAGACCGGTCTGTTTTTCATGAGCCAGATGCGCCGGCTCGAGGCGGCAGGCATCCGGGCGTTCCTGCTGTTCGGAAATCACGACGCGGAGAACCGTTTCGCCTCCAAATTGAAGCTGGCCTCGAACGTTCACGTCTTCAGCAGCAAGCGGGCCGAGACCATCGCCATCGATGAACTGCGCGTCAGCGTCCACGGGCGCAGCTTCCCCCAGCGGGATGTGACCGACAACATTGCCCGCGATTATCCCGCAGCCGTTTCCGGTCATTTCAATATCGGCGTGCTCCACACCGCCTGTCAGGGCAGCGAGAGCTACCATGCGCCTTATGCGCCCTGCACGGTCGAGCAACTCGCCAACCACGGCTATGACTATTGGGCGCTGGGCCATGTGCACGCGCGCGCAGTCCTGAGCACCAATCCTCATATCGTCTACCCAGGCAATCTGCAGGGCAGGAGCGTCCGGGAGACCGGGCCGAAGGGTGCAACGCTCGTCACCGTGACCGATGGCGGCGTTGCCGACCTGACGCACCATGATCTGGATGTGATCCGCTGGGCCTTGTCGACGGTGGATGCAACGGCCCTTCAAACCCATGCCGACCTCCTCGCCCGGATCCGGGAGACTATTTATGAGGCCTGCAGCGGGGCGGGGGACCGTGGTCTGGCGATCCGGCTCCAGCTGACCGGCGAGACGCAGCTGCACCACCGCCTCATGATCGATCCCCAGTCGCTAAGAGATGACGTTGCAGCGCTGCTGGCGACCCTCTCCCATGACATCTGGCTGGAAAAACTCGTGGTGGCGACCGCCCCGCCGAAACGGCAGGAAGCCCTTGACCCGACCGTCTCGGGCCGGCTTGCCTCCGAGATCATCCGCCTGAGCCCGGAGGAAGTCGGCGCGATCATCGAGGTGAAGCTGGCGGAGGTCCGGGCCAAGATGCCGGCCGGCGCGCGGGCGCAGGAATTTCTGGACGGATTCAGGGACGACATCCCGGATCGGGCCCGCGCACTGGCCCTGGCGCTGGTGGGCGATGCGGAGGACGGCCATGCGTCTCACTGAGCTGACCCTCGAGCGATACGGGGCCTTTGCCGAGCGCCAGCTCTCCTTCCCGACGACTGCCGGCCTGACGATCATCTACGGCCAGAACGAGGCGGGCAAGAGCACCTGTCTGTCCGCCCTCGGCGATTTTCTGTTCGGCATTCCGGAGCGAACACCCAACGCGGCCCTTTTCGGCTACGAGGGCATGCGCCTGGGCGCGACGCTCATGGATGTCGACGGCACGGTCCTGACGCTGCGCAGGCGGCGCGGGCGTGGCCGCACCCTGACCGATGCGGACGGCGGCTTGGTCGATGAGGCGGTTATGGCCCGCCTTCTGGGGGCGACGACCCGGGAGCGGTTCACCTCGCTGTTCGGGCTCAACCACCAGACCTTGCGGACGGGCGGTGAACGCCTGCTCGCCGCCGATGGCGAGATCGGGCGTCTGATCCTCGAGGCCGGCGGCGGCCTGCGTTCCCTGATGGCGCGGCTCGATGCGATCGATGCGGAGGCGGACAAGCTCTTTGCGCCGCGCCGGTCCGCCGACCGGGCCTTCTACAAGACGCTGGACGCCTTCAACGAGGCCGACCGGCGGGTCAAGGAGCACACGATCACGCTCGATGCCTATGAGCAGAGCCGCAAGGCCGCCGAGGCGGCAAAGGCCCGGCTCGCGGATCTGCGCACGGAAAAGCAGAGGCTTCGGGCCGAGATTTCGGGCCTTGAACGTCTGGTCCGGGCCCTCCCGCACATGCGGGCGCTCGAGCGCCTGGCGGCCGCGCTTGAGGACTATGCGGACCTGGCGGCGCTGCCGCCCGGCTTTGACCAGCAGGTGACCAGGGCGCTCGAGCAGCGTCAGGCGGCGACCTCGACTCACGAGGAGGCCTGCGCCAGACGCGATCAGCTTGTCCAGCGCTACGAGGCGCTGGCGGTGATGCAGGCCTTCATCGACTTGGAAGCGCAGATCCGGGATCTGGGTGAGCAGGCCCTTCACGTGCGCAAGGCGCGGGCGGACCGCTCCAATCGCTACAAGGAAATCGAGGCGGCCGAGGCCAGTCTTGCCACCCTGCGCCGTATTCTTCATTTGCCGCCCGAGGCCGATCTCATGTCGCGCCTGCCGAGCCCGTCTGCGCTCGAGCGGGTGCAGACGCTGGCGACCGAGGCGCTCGAGCGGGCCGGGGCCATGGCCGGAGCGCGTGAACGCGCCGGAGATCTGCAGGACCGCCTCAAGACACTGGAGCGGGCCCTCGAGGCGGCGCGCGCTGCCGGTCACAGCCTGCCGGCTCCCTTCAATGCATCGCAGTTTGCGGGTTTGCCGGAAGCCGTGGCGCGGGCGGCTGCCGCAAAGGCCAGGGCCGAGCAGGCGCTCGGCGCCGTCGCCCTCGAGACGGAAAAGCTCGGGTTTGCATCTTTGGAGGCCTTGGCGGACTTCCCGTGTCCGTCCGTTGAGGACATTCGCGCCGAGCAGGCGGCAAGAGCCGAGCTCGAGGCGTCGCTGCAGGCACGGCTTGCCGAGCAGGTCGAGGCGGAGAGGAAGGCCAGGGCCGCGCACGAGGAGATCGAGCGGCTTGAGGCCGCCGGCCCCGTGGCAACGGACGGTGCCCTGGCCGAGGCGCGCGACCTGCGCAGCATGGCCTGGTCGCCGCTGAGGGCGGCCTTTCTCGATGGCGCGCTGCCGGACGAGCCGGCCGTGCGACGCGCGCAGATCGATACCTACGAAACTCACGTGCGGGGCTCGGATGATCTGGCCGATCGCCGGGCCTCGGAGGCGCAGCACGCCGCCAACCTGACGCTTGCCCGCCAGCTTCTGGCCGAGAGCAAGGCAACCATCGAGGCCTCGGGCCGGCTGATCCTGGACTTGCGCGAGCGGCTCGAGCGCCGGATGAAGGCATTCGCAGATGCCTTTCCAGACGGTGCGCGCCGCTTCGAGCATCTGGCCGGGCTGACCCTGTTTGCGGAGCGCCGGGCCCGGGTTCTTGAGAAGGCTGCGGCAGCGCGTGCGCTGCAGGAGGAAGCTGATCGCCTCGAGATGACGATCGAGCCTCAACTCAGTGTCTTTGCCGAGGCGCGTCAGGCCATGCAGCTGCCCGGCGCGTCTGGGCCGGCGTTTGCCGTTGACGTTCAGGCCGTGTGCGCGGCGCTCGCGCGCCATGAAGCCGGCCATGCCGACTACCGGCGCGATGTGCGGGACAGCGAGGATCTGCGCCCCAAGGCCGTGCGCGCCGAGCAGGAACTGGAAACCATGCGGGCGGCCGAGCGCACCTGGCAGGATGAGTGGAAGCAGGCGCTCTCGAGCCTTGGCCTTGATGCCGATCTGGCGCCGGATCGCGCCGGCGCTCTCATCAGCGAGTGGTCCGGCGCCCGGGCGACCCTGGCCATGATTGCCCAGACACGCGCGCGCCTCGCGCGGATGGATGAGGACGAAGCCGCGCTGAAAGCGGCCGCCGGCCAGCTGGGGGCGGCGCTTGGCCTCGCCCTGCCGGAGGATCCGGTCGCTGCCGCCGAGCAGGTCCTGACGCGCTGGAGGGAGCAGGAGGAAATCCGGCTCCAGCGCGCCGCGCTCGGCCCCGATGTGAACGCTGCCAGGGCTGATTGTGCCCGGCTTGCAACCGCGGAGGAGGCCGCGCATCTGGCGGTTGCCGCCCTTTGCGCCAGCGCGGGCGTATCGGATGAGAACGCGCTGCGCGCCAGTGCGGCGCGATGCGCGGCCCGCGATGACCTCGTCCAGCAACGGGTGATGACGGAGCGTGCGCTTGCCGATGTCAGCGACGGCCATGACGCCGCAGCGCTGCAGGCGCAGGCGGCCGGGCGGGACCTGGATATGTTGCGGGGCGCGCTGGCCGCTGCCAGCGAGCGGGATCTGGCGCTCGAGACAGAGATCGAGACGGCGCTTCTTGAGCACAAGTCCACCCAGGACGTGCTGGAGACGTACATGTCGGAGACCGGCATTAACCTTGCCATCGCCGAGCGCGAGAGCGCGGCCGCCGACATGCAGTCGACGATCCAGCGGTATATCGAGCTGACCGTGGCGCGCGCCATGATTACAAGCGCCATCGAGCGCATCCGTGGCGAGCAGCAGGATCCCCTCGTGCGCCGGGCCGGCGAGCTTTTTGCCTTCACCACGCGCGACGAGTTTTCCGGCATCGAGACCGACATCGATGACAAGGGCCAGCCGGTCGTGGTCGGCCGACGCCGGTCAGGGGCGATTGTGCCGGTGTCTTCCATGAGCGATGGCACGCGGGATCAGCTCTTCCTGGCGTTCCGCCTTGCCAGCATCGAGAACTATGCCGCCTCGGCCGAGCCGCTGCCGTTCGTTGTCGATGATATCCTCGTGCATTTCGACGATGAACGCAGCGCCGCGACGCTCGAGCTTCTGGCCGAGTTCGGCAAGACCAACCAGGTCCTGCTGTTCACCCATCACCAGAGTGTTCGGAACGAAGCGCGGCGCCTGGAGGCGGAAGGAACGGCCGCAGTCGTTGAAATCACACGGCTGTCATAGGCCAGCCATGCCCTTGTCTTGCACGTCGTACGCCGCCGACGACGGAGGAATATTCCGTGCGCTGGCGGGTGGGATTGTCTGATCGCCGTCCCGGCTGAAGGTTGCATTCAGCCATCACCTGGGTATGATCTGGGCCACCTTGGCACATCATTGAAAGGGACCGCCTTTGGCGGGACGGATGATGCGCCATTCCTTCGCGACACTCCACACCTTCGCGGCACTCTGCCTTCTCGTCTTCCGTGCGGCGCCAACGCTTGCGGACAGTCCGCCGCTTTCGAGCCTTGCTTCCCAGGCGCGCTCCGCCGAGCGCACAGAACAAGAGGCGGGCCCCATGAGCGCGTTTGCGCTTTATGTGCATCGCCCCGCAAGGGCAGGGAACATCCAGATCGAGCGCATGCCGACGGGCGCGGGCATCGATCAGGCACCGGACCGCTGCCTTGAGACAGCATACGTCCGGCATCCGGCGGCATCGCATGACATCAATGCCCGCAGGCAGCTGTACTGGCCCTTGCTGGTCGAGGCGGCCTGCGCCCATGGTGTGCCGGTCGAGCTGATGGATGCGGTGGTCTTGGCGGAGAGCCGGTATCAGGTCCTGGCGCTTAGCCGCGCAGGCGCTGCTGGCCTTGCGCAGCTGATGCCCGGGACGGCGCGTGAGCTGGGCGTGACAAACAGGCTGGATCCGCGCGCCAACCTGCAGGGCGGAGCGCGGTACCTGCGCCAGATGCTGGATACCTTTGGCTCGCCCGTTCTTGCGGTTGCCGCCTACAATGCCGGGCCCGGGAGAGTGCGGCGGGCAGGCGGGGTGCCGGCGCTTGCCGAGACCCTGGACTATGTCGGGCGTGTCATGGACTACTGGCGGACAGCAATGCTGCCCCGTGCGCAAACAATTATGGCAGGCCTGCCGTCGGGGCAGGAGGGGCAGGCGGCTGCAATGGCCGGAAGGGACGTGGTTGCGAGCCGCTAGTCTTTGCGCCTGTCAATCGGGGCAAGGAACCGCCCATGACGCCGCGTGCCGCCCGGGCACGGCAGGAGACTTGCAAGGCAAGCTCCCTGCCGTGCTATTCAGGGCGCAGTCTTTCAGAGAAAATCGGCCTACTCGAGCAGGCTGTCCCGCAGCTGCTGCAGATCATCTCCGGACAGGCCCAGAGCTGTGCGCAGATAGCCCTCGACCGAGCCGTACTTGCTGTCGAGCGCGGCGAACGTCGCGATGATATAATCCGGGTCCGTGCGCAGCAATGGCGCCACGACCTCCGGGGGCAGACTGGCGAGGAATCCGAGAGCGCCATCTTCACCCTTGGTGACGAGCTCTTTTTGGAAATCCACGATTTTTTCCGACAAAGCGTAGTCCTCGACGATGACATCCCGTGGCACGCCGAGGGCGCTGAGCAGCAGGGCCGCTGCAACACCGGTTCTGTCCTTCCCGGCGGTGCAATTGAAGGCGAGGGGAACCTCGCCCGCCAGCAGGCGCTGGAACATCTCCTTGTAGGCTTCGGCCTGCTCTTCGGGCATGCGGCGATAGCCCTCGGTCATGGCCGCCTTCATCTGCTCGGCCGAGACCCGCTGCTCAAGGAGCTTGGAGAATTCCCCGAACCCCATGTCGTACTCGCGGTACCAGTAGTCGATTTTTGCAGCCTCCGGCCAGAGGTTGGGCTCCGAGGCGCGCTCCGGGCTGGTGCGAAAATCGCAGACGACCTTGACGCCGAGCCGGGAGAGGTAATCGTAGTCGGCATGTGTCAGCCTGGCCATGCTGCCGGAGCGGAAGACCTTGCCCCATTTGACGCGCCGGCCATCGGCGGCGGCATAGCCGCCAAGATCGCGGAAGTTGCGCCCCCCGGCCAGGGGCAGGACCCGCTCGGCGGTCCACAGACCGCTTCCCTGCTCATCCTCGATATAGAAATAGGGCCGCCCGCCGGCCGGCGTCTGCACGACTTCATGGCCCGGTGCGCTGCGCCGGAAGAGTAGTTTGCGCTCTGAGGCGGGCGCATCGGGTTTTCCCGCCAGATAAACCGCGACAGGCTCTGCTGCCCGATCGCTCGTCCAGTGGATTTCATAGGTGTTTGGCGCCTTGCGCTCCACCGCAGCGGCGGTGACGGCCCCTTGTGCTCCAGCCGCAGGCAGGGCCAGGGTTGCAGCTGCGCAAAGCCATGCCATTTGAATGCGATTTTTCATTCTCTGATCCTCGTCTTCAGAATTTCAGGCGCGCTTCAAGGCCGTAGGTGCGCGGCTCGTTGTAATTGGTCAAAAGGGCATTGTTCAGGCCTCTGCCCTGCAGAAAATACTGAAATACGACCCAGCGCTTGTTGGTCAGGTTTTTGCCCCAGAGCGAGACCGACAAATCGGTTTCGTCTCCGCCCAGTGAAATATTG
This sequence comes from Pedomonas sp., assembly GCF_036515995.1. Classification (NCBI taxonomy): domain Bacteria; kingdom Pseudomonadati; phylum Pseudomonadota; class Alphaproteobacteria; order Sphingomonadales; family Pedomonadaceae; genus Pedomonas; species Pedomonas sp. Next base: position 12,672 of record NZ_DATBUP010000134.1, read on the forward strand.
GCCAGTGTGATGCGGCCATTGAGCATGAGGTAGGAGTCCGTTTTGGGAGAAGAGGCAGCAGAGTAGAAGCTCCCTGAATAGACGGCTTCGGCATGCACGGATAAGGTGCCGAAGCGGAAGGGCTCGAACGCGTAGTCCAGGGATCCGCTCGCCGCGTGGGCGGGCGTATAGGCAGGAGTAGTCCTTGCGGTCTTGCCGGTGAACGGGTCAGTCTCAAGCGGCTGCGTCGTGTCGGTGTAAACATAGTTCAGGCCAAGGGTCAGCGGCGGGATGGGCCGCATCGTGACATCAACTTCGACGCCCTTCATCTTCATGGGCACGTCCAGATTGACCGTCTCCAGATTGGACGGGTTTGCCGGGTTGGAGAAGTCGACCTGGCGGTTGGTGAAGCGGGAGGTATAGGCTGCAATGTTCAGGCGCGCGCGGTGATCCAGCAGGTCTGCCTTGAAGCCCAGTTCCCAGCTTGACAGTTCCTCGTCATCGAAGGTGCGGAAGGTGGCCGAGCGCGAGTTGGCGCCGCCGGCCCGATAGGCCTGGCCCCAGCGCACGTAGGTGTTGACCGTATCGCTCAGGTCAAATGCCAGGGTCCCCGTCGGGTCGATGCGCTTGGATCGGAACTTGAACGCGAACGGCGTCGGCTGGCCGCGCAAGGCAACGAGCTCGCCGCTCTTGCGATCGTGGGTCCAGCGCAGGCCTCCCGTCACGTGCAGTCGCCCGTCCAGCACGGGCGGCGTCCAGGTCGCCTGGCCGAAGAGAGCCTTGGACTTGGCGCGAGCAACGCTGGCGCGATCCGGCGAGGGACCGCCGACGGGCACGGGAAGCACGACGTAACCTGTGCCCGTCTCGTTGAACATCGCCGTCATCGGCGCGTAAGAGCCGTCGGCGGCGTCCTCGTCGAAGTAGAAAGCGCCCAGCACGAAATCGAGCGCTGGGAAGGTGCCGACGAGCTGGACTTCCTGGCTGAACTGATCCTGCTCCACCCAGCTCTGGCTGTAGCGCCCGAAAACGCCATTCGGGCGAAAGGCCATGAAGCTGCCCGCGCCATTGTCGTTGGTCGTCTGGGTGAGGCTGCGAAAAGCCGTGATGGAGCGCAGGGCCAGCTCCTCCGTCATGTCCCAGCTGGCATGGATGTGATGGCCTTCGGACTTGCCCAGATTGGGTGCCAGCGGCACGCCGGCGCGTCCAACGCTGACCGGATCCGGCTCCAGGGAGAAAATGGGCGCCAGCGGCGGTGCGCCCTCGGTCAGAGCCGTTAAATGGGCATAGCCGTTCCCCTGTTCGTCCCGCGAGGTATCAAAGCTGTACTGGACTTCAACGCTGTCGATCGGTCGCCACATCGCCGTGATGCGCAGACCCTTGCGGTCGATGTCGTACCAGTCGGCCTGGCCCTTGAGCGGGTTCTTCACCCAGCCGTCCCGCTTGGTGATCAGCCCGTCCACCTTGATGCTGATGCCGGCGACTTCAGGCAGATCCAGGTGCCCCTTGAGATGATAGCCATCGTAGTTCCGGATGCCCGCCGTCAGGTCGCCTCCGAATTCGCCCGAGGGCTTGCGCGTGACGATGCTGAGCGCGCCGCCGACCGCGTTGCGGCCAAAAAGGGTCCCCTGCGGACCACGGAGCACCTCGATCCGCTCGATATCGAAGAGTTCGGCGCCCAGGCCTTGGGCGCGGCCAAGGTAGACGCCGTCAACGTAGATGCCCACAACCGTATCGCGGCTGATCTGACCAGGGTCCGATGGGACAACGCCGCGCATGCCGATCATCAAGGTGGATGAGCGCCCATAGGCCGGCGCCATGCGAAGGGCAGGCACCGCGCCGCTGGCAAAATCATGCAGGTTGGTGAGGCCGCGTGTCTCCAGAGCCTCACCGCTCAGAACTGCAATTGAAATGGGCGTATCCTGGAGGTTCTCCTGGCGCTTTTGCGCGGTCACGACGATCTCGTCCAGTCGTGCCGCGGGTCCGGCTTCTATCCCTTTCTGAACGGCCTGGGCCGCGCTGGTTTCGGAGAACAGACTGCTTACGCTCACAGACACTAAGAGTACGGTGCGCACTGATACTGTCATGGCTCTCCCCCTCACTTCCTCCCGAACGCTCGGGATAAATCTGGAAGGCCTCAAGGCTAGAAGGTGTGTGCAGTAAAGAACAAGCCGGAATCTGATCGAACTGAACGGGGAATCGGGGGGTAATTGCGCAATTTTCAGCCAAAAACTCGTGTATACTCGAGGTTTCTTGGGAAAGGCCCGTGCAGGTGCCGGAGGTCAGAATTGAAAGAAGTGTACAGTTCGGTTCCGCGGGGCTTTCCTGCCTTGTGCAATATATTGCGGAGCAAGGGGCTCCCGGCGTAGGATCGGCACCCGATCTGGCACGAGGCCGCATCAATTGCCCGGCCCGGCGTGGTTGTACTCAGGAACGGCCGGGTATGGACCGTACAGGACCCCATTGGACTGCATGATGATCGACCGCTCCGGCCAGACTGTTTCAAGGGATGCCATGATCGAGGCTGCCCTGCGCGTTGCACGCGAGGTCGGAATCGGCGGTCTGAACGGACGCCTCGTTGCGGAGGAGGCCGGGGCCCATCCCTCGGCAATCAACTATCGCTTCGCCAGCATGGACGGGCTGCGAAGGGCTCTACATGAGACGCTGAGCAAAAGAAGCGCACAGTGGCGTGCTGCGCAACTTGCCAGCCTGACGGCGGAGCGCTGCGAGGCCATGACGGCTGGCGGTGCCATTGCCGGCTGCATCGCAGGTCTCGCTGCGGATCCGACGCGCCGGGCCCTGATGCTTCAGGAGCTGCGCGAAATCCATGCCTATCAGATATGTGATCTCGGCACGCTCCCTCAGCAGGAGTGGGCCGACAACGAGGCCTTCTATCAGAGCCTGCTGACACGATTTCCAGAAACGGAGCACTTGACTGAAGTCTGGTTGCTGTTCGCCGAAGGCGCCTGCTCCCATGCCCTCGTGGATCCGGATCTGTGCTATCGTACCGCCTGGCTTGCCAGTCTCTCCCACAGGGTGGAGGAACGTCTTAGCCGCCGCACGGTCGTGAGGACTCCCTTTGCCGCGCCGACACCCAGCGCAGCGGAGGATGACCCCAAATGGCCCGAGGGGAAGACCCGGCTCGTCGAGGCGACCTTGCGCATCATCGGCAGGCGCGGGATCAATCAGGTCACGCACCGGCGCGTGGCCGAGGAAGCGGGTCTGTCACTGGCCTCCACCACCTATTTCTTCAGCTCCAAAGAGGAGCTCATCCGGACGGCCTTTCGCTATCTTTACCGGCAGACCTACTATTCGTCCGCAGAAGATGCCAAACACAGCGGGCCGCACTTCACGGATGCGTTGCTGACTCCGGAGGGCCAGCTGCGCTGGGAGGCTGGCGCCCATCGCGCCCTTTTCTTCACCGCAGCCCGTGATCCCGCATTTCACACTTACCTCCACCAGCTGCACAACCGCGGCTACAGCTCGGCCCGCTGGCTGCACAGTCGTGGCGCCACCCGCATAGACCGGCTCGACGGCATCATCTGGTCCCTGCTGGCCGGCGGTATCCTGCAGCGCGTCCTGCTTCTGCCGCCAGAGCAGCGGCGCCCATATGTCGACAGCGTATCCGAGCGGATGTTCCAGCTCCTCTTCGGCGACAAAGACGCTGTTGTCCGCGCCGGGTCTGGCCAATTGGACTGAGGGACACGCCAGTCGGCAGCGCCCGCTTATCTCTGCGCGCAGGAGCGCCCGTCTTGTGCCCGATGCGCTGCCGTCAACGGTCGCGCTGCAGCCGGTCCGCGGCACAAGGGGGGCTAAAACAGCGTCGTGCCGGCTTGTTGCCAGACTATGCTGTGCGCCTGTCTGGCCAGGAAGCGGTTCGAGGGCTGATGTTCGCATGCCTGCCAGCCTTAGGGTAGATCGTCTGCTTGCCCGCAGGCGGCCCTCAGGAGAACTTTGCTCCTTCCCGGCGCTGGCACGAGAGCATGGGGTGCGACGTCCGCCCCACCCGGTAGGGTGAGAGGTCTCTGAGCCCCACGCCAAACGAAAAGGGCGGAAGGCACTGGCCTTCCGCCCCTGACGTTCGTCAACCCTTAAGGGTTTAGCCGTTCAGCTTGTCCTTCACGGCCTTGGCCGGGGCAAAGCTGATCTTGCGCTGGGCCTTGATCTTGATGGTCTCGCCCGTGGAAGGGTTGCGGCCTTCGCGCTCCGGGGTTTCCTTCAGCGTGAACTTGCCGATCCCATTCAGCGACACCTCTTCGCCGTTGTTCACGGCATCAACGATCGCACCGAAGACGGCTTCGATCGTCGCCTTTGCATTCGCCTTGGTGGTATCCAGCTGCTCGGAGAGCTTGTCGGCAAGTTCAGCGGTATTCATCTGTCTTAGACTCCAGAAACGGGGTGCAGCCGGGATCGGCTGTTCATCCTCTCATGCAACGATTGTCGAGTGCTGACAAGCGGTCTTGTCGTCTTGATTTCAGGGTTTTGCGCGGGATCAGGAGGTGGATTCCGCCCGAGCGAGGGCTATGAAGCGGGCACGCCTTCCCTGGCGGGCGGGGATGCCGGTTCATATTGCACAGGCATGCATCCGCCGTATCCGGCCTCGGCCGGCGGCTCCAACCCGACGCAGACTTAGAGACTTTGCCTGCCGTGCCTTCCAGCATGGAGGAGACGCCGGGCTGTCAGGACAGGCAGGTTGCACGAGCCAAGCAAGGCCATGCCCGGCACGGCAGGCCCTGGTGCCAACAGGGGAATGCAGGTAGCCGGCTGTATCCGGGGTGCTCAGAGGTCCGGCATGAATGTGGTGTCTGCCTTGAGCTTGCGATCCATGGTTTGCTCGGTTTTGGTGACGACATACTGAACGATCAGGCTGGCCCACCTGGGATCTGCATAAATGACGTTCTCGCCGAGGCGCTCGAGGAGCTGGGTCGGCAATTCGGCGCAGAGGCGCGTGACAAAATCGGACTGTGCGAGGATCGGGAGGTTGTCGAGGCCGACGATCAGGGCAATTCCGACAATTTCCCGAGGCGTTCCCGTTGCCTGAATAATTCTGAGGAATGTGCGATTTGTCGGGTCGATCGTGCCTCGTAGGATCCTGTTGAGATGGGAAGGAGGCATGCCGGCGGCTTCGGCAATCTTCTTCTGTGATTTTCCGCTGTAAGTGATCAAAGCGGATAGAAGAGAGATTGTCGTCTTGGGCTGGATCGTCACGTCTGTGTCCATAGTTCAACATCTGAATTGGTTGGCGGAAACACAAACACTTAAAGGCCATGCGCCGCGGGCGTTTATTGTCTTCCCTACAACAGGAAACAGGCGGCCCCGCGCCGGTCGGTCAAATATGATAATTTCGCCGCCGTATTCATATGCAACATTATTCTAGGAATATTGTGAGGCGCCTGAAAATCTATTCAGATTTCCGAATGATTTTTCTTTCATCCCTGAGTGCCCGGACTCGCGGGATCCTCTGTCTGCATAAAATGAAACGGCCGTTGCCTTATGTGGAAATTGCCGTGACACCCCAGCGCAATGCCCGTTTTCAAGAATGCTATTATGGCCTGCCATCTCTTTAAATCCGCGTTTCCATTTAATGTAATTGCCGGGCAAATGAATTGCAGAGGCCCGGGATTTTGTTGCCCTGTGGCCCAAGA
>NZ_DATBUP010000135.1:0-2224 GCF_036515995.1 Pedomonas sp.
GTGGTCGTGCGGATGGGCGAGTGCGTCCGGGGTAGCAGTACTCATCGCGAAAACTCCTGAAATCCTGTTCTAACGTCCACGCGCTCAGCTCGCGGCGCCCTGGGCGCCCGCGCTGGCTTGCTCTGCGGCGGGCTTGGCGTCCGCCGGTGCGCCCTGTGCCGACTTGGCGCCGCCGCCCTCGGGGAACTTGCCCGCGCGCGCATTGACGAAGTCGGCCGGCTGGATGACCTCGCCGGTCTTGTTGCTCCAGACGTTGCGGGTGTAGGTCATCACCGCGGCAAGCTCGGTGTCGGACAGCTGCTTCCACGACGGCATGCCGCCCTTGCCCTCGAGCAGGATGTGCATCTGGTCGGCCTGCGGGCCGTTGACGACCTTGGAGCCGTCCAGCGCCGGGAAGGCGCCGGCGCCCTTGCCGTTGGGCTGGTGGCACACCGCGCAGTTGGCCGCGTAGACCTTCTCGCCGCGCACCTTCAGCTCGTCCAGGGTCCAGGTCTTGTTGGGATCGTCGGCCGCGGCCGCCATCGCCTTCTTCTTCTCGTCGACCCACTTGGTGTATTCGGCGTCGGTGACCACGCGCACCACGATCGGCATGAAGGCGTGTTCCTTGCCGCACAGCTCGGCGCACTGGCCGCGGTAGACGCCGGTCTTCTCGGCGCGGAACCAGGTGTCGCGCACGAAGCCGGGAATCGCATCCTGCTTGACGCCGAACGCCGGGATCATCCAGGCGTGGATCACGTCGTTGGCCGTCGTGACGATGCGGATCTTCTTGTTGACCGGCACCACCATCTCGTTGTCCACCTCCATCAGGTAGGTGTTCGACTTGGGCGCCTCGTTGTTGATCTGCTCGCGCGGGGTCGTCAGGGTCGACACGAAGGAGATGCCCTCGCCCTCACCCTTGAGGTAGTCGTAGCCCCACTTCCACTGGTAGCCGGTGGCCTTGATGGTGATGTCGGAGTTGGTGGTGTCCTTCATCGCGACCACGGTCTTGGTCGCGGGCAGCGCCATGCCGATCACGATCAGGAACGGGATGATGGTCCAGACGACTTCGACGGTGATGCTTTCGTGGAAGGAGGCCGGCTTGGAGCCCTTGGCCTTGCGGTGCGTGAAGATGGAATAGAACATCACGCTGAACACCGCGATGAAGATCACCGTGCAGATGATGAGCATCATCCAGTTCAGCCAGTGAATCTGCTCGGCGATCTTGGTGACCGGCTCGGTCAGGTTCAGCTGACGAACGGCGGGACCGCCCGGCATGTCTTCGACAGCGAGGGCTGCCTGGCTGGCGAGCAGGGAAGCGCCTGCCAGACACGCTGCGGATGCCTTCTTCCACATTTTCATTTGTTGTCTCTACCCAAATTACAGATTCGAATCTGCCCCTCGCTCCCAGCGGTGCCGCCTTTTACAAGGCGTGCAAGGCTGAAACGAGTTCCTGCGCGAACTTTCGCCGCTTGTACGGGTCCAGAAAACACCCCACCTGCACTGCGTGCGTTCCAGAGCGCACCACCACCAGCGCCGGGAACGATTCGCCCAGTTCGACCCGCACCCAGTGCGGGTTGAATTCCTCGCGGGTCACCTCGCCGGCGCTGGCCTTCTCGACCACCAGCCTGCCCTCGCTGAGCGTGACGCGCTCGTAGTCTGTCGCGTGTTGTGCGTAAGCGAGCAGTGCCACGCCCAGCCCGGCGAGTTCGAGCCCCGCAAAGGGCAACACGAGCCAAGCGCCTCGCCACGCGAAGAACAGGGCGATGGCAAGGGAAATACTGACGATGGAGAGGTAAAACCAGCCGACCTGGCGTGGAGACAGCGAACAATTCCGCTTCATCAGCCAGTCGTTGTTCGGCACGGCATGGGCTCCGTTGGGACTATCACCGGGCCCGTCACGCGCCGTCTGGAGTGCGATACCGAGTTCCTGCATCGCCAACCACTCTGCATCGCTGCATCGGTTGCACGCCTGGAATTCTGCCGGCTTCACCGCACTGCTGCACTGCTTCGGTGCTAAAACGCCGATCTTCTGTGCCAGGGGACCACTGCGACAAACTGGCGCATTATAGGGCGCTTCGTCAACCGTAACAAGCCAAGTCCGGCGCGGCACGGCGCACGCACCCCGGCGCGCCGGCGCACAGCGGCAGTGCAGCGGCGCGATGCGCGCCGGGTCGGAGCGAGGCTAGCGAGGAGTTGGCGAGGAGTTGGCGCGAGGCTGGCGGCGGCTCAGCCGCGCGGACGGCCG
>NZ_DATBUP010000136.1:0-6949 GCF_036515995.1 Pedomonas sp.
GAAAGCCTGCGCGTGAAGTCGGACATCGCCACCGTCACCATCCGCATGCCGAACCTGACCTCGTTCAGCCTGACGGGCGCGGGAGACGTGACCTTCAAGGACCTGAAGGCCGGTGATCTCGAGCTGAAGATCGCAGGCAGCGGCAATATCGACGCGACCGGCACCTGCAAGGCGCTCAACATCAATCTGGCCGGCTCGGGCGACATCGACGCGAAGAACTTCAAGTGCGAGGCCGTCGCCGTGAAGATCGCGGGCGCGGGAGACGTCTCCGCCTATGCCTCGCGGGATTTCTCCGCCCGCATCATGGGCGCGGGCAGCATCAACGTTTACGGCAACCCGGTGAACCGCTCGCGCTCGGTCCTCGGCGCGGGAGACATCACCTACGTCGCCAGCAAGTAAGGCCCGGCCCTTACACCAGACCGCTTACACCAGACACAGCGCCCGCAGCTCCTTCAGGAGCGCGGGCGGCAGGTCCGCAAGCCCGGTCACGCCGCCGCTCAGCGCAGCCCCTGCGCCGCCTCCGCCCGCAGCGCCCAGATCCATCGGCGCATCCGCCTCTTCCAGATACCGCCAGCCCTGATGCGGGCGGCGCGGCTGCGGCAGCACCGGGATCACGTCCGGGTCCAGCAAGATGATGCAGTGGGTCTGGCCCTCGATCTCCAGCGGCTCGAACCCCACGATCGCCTGACGCGCCGTCACCTGCCGCTTGATCACCCAGTAGAGCGAGCCGCCGTCCAGCAGCTCCGCCTCGCGCTTCGGCCCGTGGCGGGTGCGGTGGCGGCATACCATGCGGCCGTCGGCCTTCGCGCCCTCCCATTTCCGGGCGGAGCCGCGCTGGTACTCCTGCAATTCCTCAAGGCTGTCGATCCCGACCGCCATCTTGATCAGATGGACCGTCATTGCACACTCACTCTCACACTCAGCGTGGCGGCGGCATGGGCAAAGGCCAGGTCGTCGCTCCGCAAATCCGCCAGCCGGGGCATCTCCGTCGTCAGCAATTCCTCGCCCCACGGCAGCCCCAGCCGCTGCACCACCGCCACCAGCGCGTCCACGCGCTGCAGCTGGGCGGCAAGGCTGGTGCGCGCCTGAATGGCCAGCACCTGATCCAGCACCGCCAGAAACCGCACCCGCTCCACCGGTGTCCGGCCGAAACCCTCCGGCGCGGCCAGCAGCTGGTCCGCCATCACGATCACCGCCCGGTCCACCAGCGCCGCGTTGGTCTCGCGCAACCGCTGCACCGGCATGGCCACCGGCTCCAGCCGCTCCATCGCCTCCAGTGCCGCGCGGCGGATATGCTCGGGCAGCGCGCGGAACGGCCCCTTCGTCCAGAACCGCACCCGGTCCATCAGCACGCCGAACGGCATGCCCTTCACCAGAAAATCATCAACGCCGCCGGTCAGCCCGCCGCGCACGATGGCGTTGTCGTCATCCCCGCTGATGAGAATGACCGGGCACGTCTTCAACCCCTCCCGCCTGAGCGCGCCGGCCAGATCCACGCCCGAGAGGCCCGGCATGTAATAGTCGGTCAGAATGAGCGCGGGCGGGCGTTGCTGCGCCTCTTCCAGCGCCTCCATGCCATTGGCGGCGAAGCGCGCTTCCAGCCCCATGGTCTCGATCACGCGCGCCATCAGCCGCATCACCAGCGGTTCGTCGTCAACCAGCAGAACCGAGGGCACAGACGTCATTCCGAATGCCGCTTATTGAAGGTTGGCGAGGCCCACGGCGGTTGCCAGCCCCAGGAAGCCGAGGAAGCCCATCACGTCCGTCGTCATGGTCACGAACACCGATGACGCCACCGCCGGGTCGATCTTGAGCCGGTTCATGCCCAGCGGCACCAGCACGCCCGCAAGCCCCGCGATGATGATGTTCACCACCGTCGCCACGCCGATCACCAGCCCCAGCCCCACGGACTGGAAGTACAGCGCCGTCAGCACGCACAGCACCACCGCCAGCAGCAGGCCGTTCAGCAGCGCCACCTTGATCTCGCGTCCCACCATGCGCGCCATGTTGCCCGCCGTCAGCTGGCCGGTCGCCAGCGCCCGCACGGCCACCGCCATGGTCTGGGTGCCCGCGTTGCCGCCCAGCGAACTCACGATCGGCATGAGAATCGCCAGCGCCACCAGCTTCTCGATGCTCGCCTCGAACAGCGCGATCACGAGCGAGCCCAGAATCGCCGTGCCGCAGTTCACCACCAGCCACTTGCTGCGGGTCGCAACGGTGCTGAGAACGGGCTCGTTGATGTCGCCCTCGCCCGCGCCCGCGAACTTCAGCACGTCTTCCTGTGCTTCCTCCGAGATGATGTGCACCACGTCATCGACGGTGATCATGCCGACGAGACGGCCCGCGCCATCCACCACCGCCGCCGAGATCAGCGCGTATTTCTGGAAGCGCAGCGCCAGTTCTTCCCGGTCCATGTCCACCGGAATGAGGTTCTGCTCGCGCTGCATCAGGTCCGCCACCAGCACCGAGCGCGGGGAGCGCAGCACCCATGACAGGCGGATGGTCCCCACCGGCCGGTAGCTGGGGTCCACCACGAAGATTTCCCAGAAGTCGGTCGCCAGATCCTGCTTTTCCCGCAGGAAGTCGATGAGCTGGCCCACCGTCCAGTATTCCGGCACCGCGATCAGGTCGCGCTGCATCAGGCGGCCCGCCGAATCCTCCGGATAGGTCAGCGCCTCCTCGATGGCGGCGCGGTCCTGCGCGGGCATGGCGCTGAGCACCTGCTCCTGCTGGTCCGCCTCCAGATCCTCGATGATCGCAACCGCGTCGTCGGTGTCGAGCTGGGTCACCACATTGGCGAGGTCGGTCGGTCCCATGACCTCGATGACCTCGTCGCGCACCCAGTCGTTGAGTTCGGCGATGGTGTCCGCGTCCAGCCGGTCGCCCAGCATGGAGACCAGCCGCGCCCGGCAGTCGGCGCCCACGATCTCGATCAGGTCGGCAACGTCGGCGGGGTGGAGCGGGTCGACCAGTTCCAGCACCCGGCCCGCGTCGTTCTGCTCGACCGCGTCCAGCACGTCGGCAATGAAGTCCCGGCGCAGACGGCCGCCTTCGAGCACCTCGCGAGGCGCTTCGTCGTCAGGGCCAATCTGAATGTCCGGCTGGTCGGTCATGTCCGGCTTATAACCCCTCGACGATCCAAGGAAACCCTCTAACCATCATTCTTTAGATCGTTTCTGGCAGGCGGTCATGCCCGGCCCGTCAGGAAAACGCTCCAACCTGCGGATCGGAAACGGAAAAACGCCCAGCTTGTCTCGTGATGACGCGCATCACCCAGCTGGTGCCATTCAATTCTTAAACTGTATTTCTGGGAGTTGTAATTTTCCGGAGAGTACCGTTCGGATCGTTGGTAGCCGCTTCGGCGTTTCCGCCTCAGCGCGATCCGACAAGACTGACTTGCTCAGAAGAGCAATGGTGCGGTCGAGAAGACTCGAACTTCCACGGGTTGCCCCACAGCGACCTCAACGCTGCGCGTCTACCAATTCCGCCACGACCGCACGATCTTGGGGTGGAGGGCGTATAACCAAACACGACCCCCTGTTCAATACCCAGATACGCCTTGTTGCAATTTTTCTGACGTGGCACTCTCCGGCCAAGGGCAAGACCCCATTTCAGAACACGATTTCACGGACACGCTCATGATCACGCTCACCGTAAACGGCCAGCAGCGCCAGCTGGACGTTGATCCCGATACCCCCCTGCTCTGGGTCCTGCGCGATGACCTGAAGCTCACCGGCACCAAGTTCGGCTGCGGCATGGCCCAGTGCGGCGCCTGCACCGTGCATGTCGATGGCCAGCCCGTGCGGTCCTGCCAGTTCCCGGTCAGCGGCGCGGGCGACTCCGCCATCACCACCATCGAAGGGCTGGACGGCCCGGTCGCCGCCGCCGTCACCAAAGCGTGGCAGGAGATCGACGTGCCCCAGTGCGGCTACTGCCAGTCGGGCCAGATCATGTCCGCCGTCGCGCTGCTCAGCGAAACGCCGCAGCCGTCTGATGACGACATCGACGCCGCCATGGACGGCAACCTGTGCCGCTGCGCCACCTACGTGCGCATCCGCAAGGCCATCAAGGCCGCCGCCGCAAGCCTGCCTGCCGCGAAGGAGGCCTGAGCATGTATTTCGACAAGCTGAACCTGCCCAAGGCGTCTGACGCAGCCGCCGCCCCCCGGCTCAACCGCCGCCTGTTCCTCGCCCTCTCCGGTGCGGGCCTCACGCTGGCGCTGCTGCCCGATTCGGCTGCCCGCGCCGCCGAATCCGCCGGCCTCGTCACCGGCACCGGCCTTGAGGCGACGCCCTTCATCCGCATCAGCCCGGACAACACCGTCACCGTCCTCGTCAAGCACCTGGAAATGGGTCAGGGCGTCTGGACCGGCCTGCCCACCATCGTTGCCGAAGAGCTGGACGCGGACTGGTCGCAGATGCGGGCCGAGGGCGCGCCTGCCGACATGAAGAAGTACGGCAACACTGGCATCGGCGGCATTCAGGGCACCGGCGGCTCCACCGCCATCTTCAACTCGTGGGAGCAGCTGCGCCGCGCCGGGGCCACCGCCCGCGCCATGCTGGTCTCCGCCGCCGCCCGCCAGTGGGGCGTGCCCGCCTCCGAGATCACCGTCGAGCGCGGCGTCGTCCGCCATGCCGCCAGCCGTAAGGAAGCCACCTTCGGCGCGCTCGCCACTGCCGCCGCCAAGGAGAAGATCCCCGCCGAGGTCGCGCTGAAGGACCCGAAGGACTTCAAGCTCATCGGCAAGAAGCTGACCCGGCTCGACAGCGCCGCCAAGTCCACCGGCCAGCAGACCTTCGGCATCGACGTCGCGCCCGAGGGCACCCTCACCGCCGTCATCCAGCGCGCCCCCCGCTTCGGCGGCACGGTGAAGAGCTTTGACGGCGCCGCCGCCAGGGCCGTGCCGGGCGTCGTTGACGTGGTTCAGGTGCCCAGCGGCATTGCCGTCGTGGCAAAGAACACCTGGGCCGCCCTCAAGGGCCGCGAGGCGCTTACCATCGAGTGGGACGAGAGCAAGGCCGAGAAGCGCGGCAGCGCCGAGCTGTTCGCCGAATTCCGCCAGCTCGCCGAGCAGGGTGCCAAGGCCCCCAACGCCATGGAAGTGCTGACCATCGGCGACCCGGAGGCCGCGCTCAAGTCCGCCGCCAAGGTCATCGAGACCAGCTTCGAGTTTCCCTACCTCGCCCACGCTCCCATGGAGCCGCTGACCGCCTGGGGCCGGGTGACGAAGGACGGCGCGGAGCTGACCGCCGGCTTCCAGTTCCAGACGCTCGACCAGCAGAACGCCGCCAAGGCGCTGGGCCTCCCGCCGGAGAAGGTCGGGCTCAACACCATCGCGTCGGGCGGCAGCTTCGGCCGCCGCGCCAACTTCCAGTCCGACTACGTGAGCGAACTCGCCCACGTGCTGAAGGCCACCGGCGGCAAGTATCCGGTGCGCCTCGTCTGGACCCGCGAGGACGATCTGGCGGGCGGCTACTACCGTCCCATGGCCGTCCACAAGGTGAAGGCGGGCCTCGACGCCAAGGGCAACATCGTCGGCTGGACCCAGACGCTCGTCCATCAGAGCCTCATGGCAGGCACCCCGTTCGAGGCCCCCGGCAAGCCGGACAACGGTGCCGTCGAGGGTCACGCGCTGGAGCAGTACACCCTGCCTGCCGCCCGCATGGACTGGGTCAACCCCAAGGTCGGCGTGCCCGTCCTCTGGTGGCGCTCGGTCGGCCACACCCACAACGCCTACGTCAAGGAAGTGATGATCGACCAGCTGGCCAAGGCCGCCGGGCAGGACCCCGTCGCCTTCCGCCTGAAGCTGCTCGGCAACCACCCGCGCCTCGCCAATGTGCTGAAGCTCGCCGCCGAGAAGGCCGGGTGGGACAAGCCCCTGCCCAAGGGCCGCTTCCGCGGCGTTGCGGTGCAGGAGTCGTTCCGCTCCTACGTGGCGCAGGTCGCCGAGATCAGCTGGGACGGCAAGGACTACAAGGTCGAGCGCATCGTCTGCGCCGTTGACTGCGGCGTCGCCGTCAACCCGGACGTCATCGCGGCCCAGATGGAAGGCGGCATCGGCTTCGGCCTTGGCGCGGCGCTGCACAGCGAAGTGACGCTGGACGGCGGCGTGGTCGAGCAGGCCAATTTCGACGGCTATCAGGTGCTGCGCATGAGCACCATGCCGAAGGACGTGGAAGTGTACATCGTCCCCTCCGCCGAAGCCCCCACCGGCGTCGGCGAGCCCGGCGTGCCCCCTGCCGCACCCGCCGTCGCCAACGCCATCGCCGCCGCCACCGGCAAGTGGTTCACCAAGCTGCCGTTTGCCGATCAGGCTTTAGCCTGAAAACCATCAGACAGTCAGAAGCCTCGTCTGATTGAACGGCCAGACAACCGCTCAACCACCGAAAAACGCCGATCCGCCCTCCAGCGGGTCGGCGTTTTTCCTTACTCCCTCAGCAACTCGACCACCCGCCGGCACAGCTCATCCGCCGTTCGCTGCGCAGCCTCCTGCCGTTTTACCCAGTCATCTTCCACCCGGCCCAGATACCCCGCGCATGCCAGCCCCAGCGTTGCGGCCACCTCTCCGGTCAGTTGCGGCATCGCCCATGCGGCGGCTGCGTCCTTGGTGACGAACTCCCCCGTCACGGCCGTCCGGCACATCCGGGCAAGGGTCAGCAACACGTTGCGCTCGTCCCCGTGCAATCCGCCCATCAGCCCCGGCAGCGCCTCTCGCATCGCCGTGCGCACCTGCTCCAACGGGATGTCCGGCAGCAGGTCAGACGCTTGCGGGCCAAACAACGCCTGCGCTTCCCGCTTGGCCTGCGCCAGCACCAGCGTGTGCTCCGGATCGCGCACCGGCTGCGGCACCGCCCCGGCCTCGAAGCCATCCCGCAGCCATTCGCCGTAAACGAACTCGGCCTGAACGGGAAAATCAGAAGCGGAGATCTCCGACTCCACGAACACCATC
>NZ_DATBUP010000137.1:0-44380 GCF_036515995.1 Pedomonas sp.
CGGACCAAAGCGCATCCGCGTGAACTCCGTGCATCCGGGGCTGACCATTACCCCCCTGCTGCGCGAGGCGTTCGAAGATTATGCGGACAAGGGCCTGTGGGCCTCTCCGGAGGCAGCCGAGGATGCAATCGTGGCCATGGCTCCCCTTGGGATCAAGAGCTACCCGGAAGACACGGCACATGCCTTTGTCTACCTGGCCTCTGATGAATCACGCTTCGTCACCGGCGCGTCGCTTTATCACGATGGCGGCATCGGTCAGCGCTTCTGATGATCTGAGCCTCACGTCCGGCATCAGGCGCTGGACAGCGGACCAGGGTGCAGTCGCGTCACAGCCAAGTGTCCGGCTGCACTCGCAGAGCACAGCTTCAAAGGATTAATCAATGCTCATTCTGCCGCAACCCGAGGTCGTCGTTAAGGGCCTAACCCTGCCAGAGTGTCCGCGCTGGCATGATGGCAACCTTTATTTTTCGGATATTGCGGCCGGACGTATTTACCGTCTGAAAGCGGGTGATGATACAGAGTTGCTGTACGAAAGCCCGGACGATTTCATCGGCGGGCTCGGCTTTCTGGACAACGGCGATCTCATCGCTGTGTCATCAAAGCAGCGCAAGTTGCTTCGTATCGACCGAAACGGGGCTGAGGTGCATGCGGACCTGAGTGCGCTCTGCAACTTCGTACTCAACGATATGGTCGTTGTGGCAGACCATGCCTTTGTCAGCCAGCCTGGATTTGATATCTGGTCAGGATCGGCGCCGGAAATGCCCTCCCCCACGGATGTAGTCCTTGTGCCTGTTGCAGGGCCTGCTAACGTCGCAGCCTCCGAGATGATGTCGCCGAACGGCATGGCGGTCAGTCCGGATGGCCGCACGCTCTACGTCGCCGAATGCATGGGGATGCGCATTACCTGCTTCACCATCGATCCGGAGACAGGTGCCCTATCAGACCGGCGCGTATTCGGTGTATTGCCCGACGGCGGCATTCCTGATGGAATTTGCCTTGATCACACAGGCGCCGTGTGGGCGGCTGTTCCTGTTGCCGTCGACGGCACCTCGTTTGGCGCCGGACCAGGCGTCGTACGCATGGTCGAAGGCGGTGAGGTCACTCACATTGTTCCAGTCGACAAGGGACGCCGTGCATTGGCCTGTGCTTTCGGCGGCACTGACCGCTCCACGCTCTATATCTGCACTGTTCCTGACTTCGATGGCACCGCTGCCCATACAGCGGATCAGGGCCGACTTGAACGTGTGCCATTGAATTTTAAAGGCGCGGGCATACCATGACTGAGGCTGTCCAGACGCGGGCCCACATGCGGATCATCGGCTCAATCCTAACGGCCACGGGCAGAGATAACGGAGCAGGCCAGCGCTGACGACACCGATGAATACCGTCGGCAGAAACGACAAACGGGTGGCGACCAATTCGGTCAGGCCAACCGCCGCGAGATTGACGGGCTGCCCGGACATGAAATACGACCCGATCACCGAGATGAGAATGTAGTCCGGGGCGTCAGCGCCTGTTTGCCTATAAAAAATTAGCCTCAAACACGGGTGCGGTAGCTGATGACCACTACCGGAACGATGGCTGGCGACCTCGCGATCTCGAAGCGCTGCCGCGTATCGGCGAGACCCATCGGCGAGCTTTAGCATGTAGCGTAATCCGGCTGACGAAGATGAATAAGGGTGAGCGCGACGGCGGCGCGCCGGGTACGGTGACTGCGAAGTTCCGGTAATGCCCCCTTGCCGCTGCTTCTTAAGCAGCCCTCGCCGGTTTATATAATGAATGGCGGCTAATCGGCTTGGCAACCGAGAAGCTGCCGGCCCGCTGCCGGCCCGTACCCGGCCAATTGACGCCGCAGATAGCCCTACTCTTCAATCCGGACCTTCGCCGCTACGCCGCAGCGGCTGACAGTTTGGGATCGATCCGATCAGGCAACAGTGCCGCAGCAGCGGCGACAACCGAATCGCCGCCTGCAGCCAATGCTAGATCCGGAATTCGATCGGATAGCGTTGTCATTGATTGCTGTTCGTGTCGAAGCGCGCGTGTTGTCCCGCATTGGCGAATGCCGCCATGGCCGCGCCGTCAACGGCCCGGTCAAGGCCCGCGTCGGCAAACTGGACGTTGGTCATATCGGGGAGCCTCTACAGGCTTTCGATAAATATTGGTGAAACCCTTCTGGCTGCGTTGAAAATCTGTAAGCTTCCTGCTGCAAATTGTCGAGATATGAAGCGCGAAGGTTACAATGCCCGCACTTCATACCTCCCCCGCCGTCGTACGGCGCGTCCTGCGCAAGCTCGGCGCGGATATCTATGATGCGCATCGACGCCATCGACTGCTGATGGCGGTCGTTGCGGAGCGCGCATTTACCTCCCGGTCGACCCTGCAGAAGGTCGATGCAGGGGACACGGGCATCGGCATCGG
The DNA here is from genome assembly GCF_036515995.1 of Pedomonas sp. NCBI lineage: Bacteria > Pseudomonadati > Pseudomonadota > Alphaproteobacteria > Sphingomonadales > Pedomonadaceae > Pedomonas > Pedomonas sp. The sequence continues at coordinate 2,419 of NZ_DATBUP010000137.1, forward strand.
CATCGGCATCTATGCAAGCGTCCTGCATGCTCTAGGCCTGCTCGACGGCCTTGCCCAGGTCGCCGACAACGCCAGCGGTAGCATCGGACAGGCATTGGCCAACGTCAGTCTGCCAAAGTACATCCAACTAGAGCGACCGAGCGGATCGTTCCGCGATGGCCGACTTCGAAGTACATATCGATCAGGAAGGTCGCACACCTGGTCGGCCTGGCGCGAGGCAACCGTGTCCGGGGCACAGAAACTTTTTTTCACGTACAATGATGCGTGGCTAAAAGATCCGGACCGCTCCTCTCTCGAGCCGGCTCTCACACGGACACGCGCCTGACCGACTGTCAGTCTTCGGATCAATCGGCGCTTCGGCTCCAGACACATGGGGCTAGCGCCTGATGCAGCGCGGAGAGCGCCGCCTCGCCGAGCGTGAGGCACGCTGGCCGAGAGCAACTATCTCTTCAGGGTCGCCGACGAGACAAGGCTTGGGGCGCTTCGCGCGGAGCTGAATTCAGAATGTCACCCCCGGGCGGACTAGCCGATTGAATTTTATTGTATCCTATGGGATACATTCAACATGATCGAAGTCCGCCAAACCAGGGTCTTTTACGATTGGCACCGCAGCCTGAGGGATCCAGTTGCACAGAAGAGGATCGCAGCCCGCATCGATCAGCTGGTCTATGGCCTACTCAGCGACGCGAAACCGATCGGCGAAGGCGTCAGCGAGCTTCGGTTGCATTTCGGCGCTGGTTACCGGCTCTAATGCGTGCAACGGCGCAAGCAATTGGTTGTTCTGCTCTGCGGAGGCGACAAGTCTTCCCAGAGCCGCGATATTGCAACGGCGCGTGCCATGGCAAAGGAGTTGAAGTAATGCCTCTCGAAACGGTTCCGTTTGATGTCTCGGAGCACCTCGACAGTGAGGAGGCCATTGCCATCTATCTGTCAGAGGCACTCGCGGCAGGTGATGCCGCCTACTTCGCCCACGCCCTTGGTCAAGTTGCTAAGGCTCGTGGCATGTCCCAGATCGCCAGGGAAGCCGGCCTCGGCCGAGAAAGCCTGTACAAGGCTCTCAGCGAGAATGGGAACCCTCGTCTCGACACAATCTTCAAGGTTCTCCACGCTATTGGCGTCAAGCTGGAGGTTCGGCCGGAGCTTGCGCACTGACCCCAGCGCACAGGTTGGGTGCGGACCATAACGCTCAGGCACATCCGCCCAGGGACTGCCCATGCGGAAGCGCCAGAGGATGCTATTGATCACGCGTTGATCGTCCACCCGCGGCACGCCCCGGCTCTTGTTGGGTAACAGCGGCTCTATCACAGACCACTCGAAATCCGTCAAATCAAAGCGGCGACGCATGGCAAGGCTCCCTCGACAACCGGGAGTCCTGAATCAAAACCCAAGCGAAAGCTCAACAATTAATGGGTTTATGGCCTAGGTACCAAGAACGGCACCGGCGGCGGAGGGACAACCCAAATCAGCATCGGCGCCATCAATATCACCGACAAAGCCCCCCCAATCACGCAGCTCAATCTGGGCTTTGATCCGATTGCGCACGACCCACGCGGCCGGGCAATCACAGTTGGCTTGAAACATCCGTTCGGATCGCGGCGCCGCCGGAGAAATGCGAGCTCTCCGGCGGCATTCCGACAGAGGCGCAAACTTCCCCGAGGCGCGGTCCGCCTGTGGTACAGAAAAAAGGCTGATTCCTATGGCCGACAAACAGTCCGGCACGACTCTGACCTCCAGGCCGGTGTCTCAACCGACATCCGGTCCAACCTCCAGCCCAACGTCCGTCCCAGCCTCAGGGGTCACCCCCGCACAGGCGAACTACGCCCTGGTCATCTTCCTCCTGGCCTATATTCTCTCCTTCGTCGACCGGCAGATCCTCAGCCTCATGGTCGACCCCATCCGCCGCGATCTGGATATCAGCGACCTGCAGATGGGATTGCTGCAGGGCATGGCCTTCGCGCTCCTCTATGCGGTGGCGGGCGTTCCCATCGGGCTTCTCGCCGATCGACTGCAACGCAAGCGCATCATCGCCGCCGGCGTCCTGTTCTGGAGCGCAGCGACCGCCCTTTGCGGCCTGGCCGGTAACTATGCGCTGCTGTTTGCCGCGCGCATGGGCGTCGGGCTCGGCGAAGCGGCCCTTTCCCCCGCCGCGCATTCTTACTTGAGCGATGCCTACCCGCGTCCGAAACTGGCGCGGGCGATGGCGGTCTATGCGCTCGGTATCACCATTGGCGCAGGGGCGGCGCTGATGATCGGCGGCAAAGTCGTCGACCTGATCGCCTTCAGCGGCGATGTCACCCTGCCGCTTCTGGGCACGCTGAGGCCCTGGCAGGCCACCTTCCTGCTGGTTGCCAGCCCTGGCATCGTGGTGGCACTGCTGGTCGCCATGATCCGCGAACCGCGCCGCGCCAGCCTGAACAGCACAGGCAGCGCGCCGGAGGCATCCGGCATCTTGCCACTGCTTGCCCACCTGCGCCGCCACGCGCGCGTGTTTATCAGCATTTACCTGAGTTCCTGCGCTCTTGGGATCATGGGCTATGGCATGAGCGCCTGGTATCCAACGCTGCTGATCCGCAGCTTTGGACTGACGCCGGGCGAGGCCGGCTGGCATCTTGGCCTGGTGTTCCTGGTCCTCGGCAGCGCAGGCTCGATCGGCGGGGGCCTGCTCGCCGAGCGCATGGCTCTGCGGGGCCGCTTTGACGCCAATCTACGGGTTGTGGCGCTGACGACGCTGGCGGTTGCAGTGCCGGCCATCTGCGCGCCATTGATGCCCAGCGCTCTTCTGGTCGTACTGATGTTCGCCCCGGCGTGCTTCTTCTTTCACGCCTATTTCGGCTGTTCGGTGGCAGCGCTTCAGCTTGCCACGCCCAACCGGATGCGGGCGACCAACGCCGCACTCTTTCTTCTGGCCAACAGCCTTGTCGGACTGTCGATCGGCACGGCTGTCGTGCCGCTGATCAACGCTGTCCTGTTTGACGGCATGAGCGACCTTGGTCCCTCGCTTGCCGTCGTTGCGGCCTTTTCAACGGTCACGGGCGCCATGTTCGCCTTCAGCGGCCTCAAGGCATACGGCAAGCTGGTTTTGGATAACGCTGAAGCGGCCTGACCTCCTGTCGCGCGGCAGAGGGCGAGCAGCGGGCTTGCTTTCTCTGAGCGCCTGCCGCTCGCTGCGCCAAGGGCACAGCGGCGCTCGCGCGTGTCCGGCCGGTTTGTTTTGCTTTTGCGCGATCTGACGCAAACGCGGGCCAACTCCTTCAGGCCGATTTTAAATTCAGCGTTTAATCTCAGCAAGGACGCGCGACGTCCGCGTTCTTTACAGGACGACGCCGAGTATGAAAGTGGCTTGGATTGTTCGTTGCGATTGCGTATACCCGCTGTCGAAGCGGCTTTTGGCTGCTTCGTGATCGCGCCGGTGCCCTGAGAAGGGCTTAATAGGGAATACGGTGCGGGTGATGCGATCACCCAAATCCGTGGCTGTCCCTGCAACTGTAAGCGGCGAGCGCGATGCATATCGCTGGCGACCCAAGAAGGGCGCCGGCAGCCACTGGGCCGGACGCTAAATCATGCGAGGCCTGGGAAGGCTTTGCATCAAGCTATGACCCGTGAGCCAGGAGACCTGCCTGCGTCTGGTCGCTCTTGCCTTGGCCCAGGGGATGGCCGCGGCACGGAACTCCGTCTGAGCGACGCACGTGCGGTGGAGCCGCACTGACAAGGGCTTCCGGGCGCTGCAGGCGTCCGCCTGGAGGCGTGCGTCAGCCGTTCGCGCGGAGGCTCCCCGTCAGGTCTCGCTGACGCCGACGGGGTATGAGTGACATGCACTCCCGCGATCTTTTTCAAGCGGCGTTTGCCGCAACCCTTCTCTTTGCCTTTAAGGCCGCTCGAGCAGACAACAGCCCGGATATTATCGTCACGGGCGTCGGCGTCGAGGAAACGCTCCCGCAGGAGCTGGCCCGCTACGGACACGACCTCGAGACGATCAGCGAGGAGGCTCTCCAGAGGAGCGGTGCGGTCGATGTTGCCGCCGCCCTCCAGTCGGTGCCCGGCCTTTACGTGAAGCCGGGAAGCGGTCCGTTCAGCTATGTGGACCTGTCCCTTCAGGGGTCACGGACACAGGACGTGCTGTGGACGGTTGATGGCGTGCGCATCAACAACCGGCTTTATGGCAGCACGTCGCCCAATGACACGCTCCCGGCCAGCATGGTCGAGCGTATCGAAGTGCTGAAAGGCGGCGAGAGCCTGTTCTATGGCACGCAGGCTGCCGCCGGTGTCATCAACGTCGTCACCCGCTCGTTCAGCGATACATTCGGCGGACAGGTGAACGGCACTCTCGACAGCCGTGCGGGCACCGGTGTGGACGGCTTTGTCCGTGGCGGCATGAACGGCCACCGCTTCGTCGCCTGGGCCTCGCGCAACCAGTCGGATGGATATCGCCCCTACAGCGTGATGGAACCAAGTGCGACCGACCGCAAACGCGGCTATGAGCTTTGGTCGGTCGGCGGGAAGTATCGGTATGATTTCGGGTCGGATGTATTGCTGAGCCTGCAGTATCAGCACACCGAGGCAAAACTCGATAACCTCTCACCGACACGCGTGCGCGAGAGCCGGAACGACCGCAACGAGGAAATCGCGAGCCTTCGCCTGGATTATGTGGGCAGCGATACCGTCCAGTTTTACCTGAAGGCCTATTATCACGACTGGAACACCGCCTACGTCCAGATCCGCAACGATGTGGCAACCGGCGCACCCGTCGTCCTCTATCCGGCGGGTACCTACTGGGGCTTCAAGGACTATGGCGGCAGCGCGCTCGCCCGGCTGCGGCTACACCCCGGCTTCGAGTATCTGATCGGCTACGATAACCAGAGTTTCAAGGGACGTGACGACGTCCTGCTTACGGCCACGACCAAGGAGGAGGTCCATGCCGGCATTTTCCAGATCCGCACCACCGACGACCTCATTGAGCGCGCCCGCCTTGCCGCCGGTCTGCGTTACAACGACGGCAGCGGCGCTAAAAAAACGGTCTGGAACGCCTCGGGCCGCTTTGATGTGAGCAAATATCTTTATCTCGAGGCGAGCGGCGGCTCGTCGTTCCTCCTGCCCTCTGCCTCGCAGCTCTATCAGATCGACCCCTGCTGCGAGAAGGGCAACCCGAACCTTGCCCCCGAGGAGAGCCTCGGCGTTAACTTGAGTGCGGGCGGCGTGATCGCGCAGACGGCCCTCAACTGGCAGGCAACGCTGTTCGCGCGCCGGATCGATAACCTGATCGACATCAGCTACACCGACCCCGCATTTCCGGACGGCATCTACGTCAATGTCGACAAGCGCGTGAACGTGCGGGGGGCAGAGTTGCAGCTGACCGCACGCCTTAATGGCGGCTGGCAGCTGGCTGCGAGCTACACCTACACCCGGTCGCGCAACTCCGGGTCCGACCTGCAGCGTGACCGCACGCCAAGGCACCTGGCGCGCGGCAGTATCGCCTACACCCCGGTTGACATTCCCTTCGGGGCCAATCTTTCCCTTAACTGGGTGGGCGATGCCTGGAGTACCGTCTCTGGCTTTGGCCGGCGCAACTACGGCAATTATGTCGTCGTCGACGCCGGTTTTCAGCTCTACCCGGACGGCGCTGCGCGGCGTCATCGCGTCGGCGTCAACGTCGAGAACGTCTTTAATAAGGATTATGCCACGCGCGGCTACGGCTCGGCGCTGCGCGACGACGGCAGCGGCCGCTTCCTCTATTTCACGCGCGGCGTGCCGCGCACGCTTCGGGTCAGCTATGGCGCAAGCATCTGAGGAGAAGCGCCCAGATGCTGCACCCTCTCCTCTTTTTACACCGCTGGCTCGGCATTCTTGTCGGGCTCGTCATGACGATCTGGTGCCTTTCAGGCTTCGTCATGATGTATTCGCCCTATCCCCGGCTCGAGCCTCAAGAACAGTTGCGGGGGCTCGCGCCCCTGCAGCTTTCACTCGACATCAGCTGGGACCAAACAGAGCTTGCCGACGACATGTTGCTCTCCTCGGTTAGGGTCGAGCAGATGGGCACTAGGGCGGTGCTGCGGGCAACGCCGGCCGCCGAGCCAGGTCCTGCCTCCCCGCAGATGCGCGCAAAGCCGATCACGATCGATCTTGCAACGGGCCGCATCCTTGAAAATCTTGCAGCTCAAGATGCGCTCGAGTTGGGGCGCGGCTTTGGCGAGCGGTTCGGCATCAAAGGCGACGCGCTTCGCGCCGCCAGAATTCAAATCGACCAGTGGACCGTCCAGACCGCGCGCCGCCACCAGCCGCTCTACCGCGTCGACTATGCGGACGGTGCAAGCGTCTATATCGCAGGATCGGGCGAGGTCGTGCAACAGACGACCCGGTCCGAGCGCTTCTGGGGCTGGCTCGGCGCGGTGCCGCACTGGCTCTACCCGACCCTGCTGCGTCAGGACGCTGCGCTCTGGTCGCAGGTCGTCATCTGGACTTCGCTTCTCGGCTGTTTCCTGAGCGCAACCGGCCTCTGGCTCGGCATCGCGCGGCTGCGCCGCCACAAGAAGGGCAGGCTCGGCTCGCCCTATCGCGGCCTGTGGTGGTGGCACCACATGACGGGATTGCTCTTCGGGGTGCTGACCCTGACCTGGGTTGCAAGCGGTCTTCTCTCGATGAACCCCTGGGGTCTCTTCGAGAGCAATGACAAACCTGCCGAGCGCGTGCGGCTCGCCGGGCCGCAGCGTTGGGGCGATCTGCGCACAGCGCTTGGCACTATCGATGCGCTGCCCGCCGGAACCGTACGGCTCGAGACGGCGCCGCTTGGCGACACTCTATTTCTGGCGGCGGTCAACGCCAGTGGCACGCGCATCCGTATCAATGCGGATGGAGCGCCGTCTCCCCTCACGCAGGATGAATTGTCCGCAGCACTTGCCAACGGCCCCGGCATCACGGCGCTCGATCTGCTGCACGGGCATGACGCCTACTACTATGCCCACAGGGACCCTGCGCCGCTGCCGGTGTGGCGTGCGGTGCTCGCCGATGCGCAGCAAACGCGGCTTTATATCGACCCGCAGACCGGACGGGTCCTCCGCGCCTTTGATGGTAAGGCCCGCGCCTATCGCTGGCTGATGAACGGGCTTCACAGCCTCGACTTCCCTGGCCTGCACGCACGCCCGGCCTGGGATCTGGTCGTCCTGCCCTTGCTTGCCATGGTCACGCTCGTGTGCGCGACAGGCACCTGGATGGGCATCAGTGGGGCCCGCCGTGATCTGAGGCGCCTCAACACCCGTCGCCGGCATTTGCCACAGGCTCGCCTTCAAGGAGTAAAACCATGACCCTTGCCTTTGCACAATCGCCGCTCAGGCGGCGCATTATCACGCTGCTTGCAGCCCTGATCGCCGTCAACATCGCCGCCTGGATCTGGGCGTTCAGCGTCTTTGCCGATAATCCCGTGATGCTCGGCACCGCACTGCTCGCCTGGAGCCTTGGCCTGCGTCACGCAGTCGATGCGGACCACATCGCGGCCATCGACAATGTCACCCGCAAGCTGATGCAGGACGGGCAGCGCCCGATTGCAGTCGGCCTCTGGTTTGCGCTCGGCCACTCGGCAATCGTGCTGATTGCCGCCACCGTCATTGCCATCGCTGCAAGCACGCTCGCCGATTTCGAGGCTCTGGGCGAGACCGGCGGCGTCATCGCCACGATCATCTCGGCGAGCTTCCTCTTTGCCATCGCGATCATGAATCTCGTGATCCTGAAGGGCGTCTGGGAGCGCTTCCAGCATGTGCGCCGGGGCGGCCAATATGTCGAGGAAGACCTGGACATGCTCCTTGCCGGGCGCGGAGTGCTGGCCAGGCTCTTCCGCCCGCTGTTCAAACTGGTGCGCAAGAGCTGGCACATGGCGCCGCTCGGGTTTCTGTTCGGGCTCGGCTTTGATACTGCAACCGAGGTTGCGATCCTGGGGCTATCCGGCGCGCACGCCGCCGACGGCGTCTCGCTCGGCGCTGTTCTGGTCTTCCCGGTGCTGTTCGCCGCCGGCATGGCGCTGATTGACACCGCCGATGGCATCCTCATGCTCGGCGCCTATGAGTGGGCGTTCGTCAAGCCGATCCGCAAGCTCTACTACAACATCACGATCACGCTGGTCTCGGCGCTGGTGGCGCTTGTGATCGGCGGCATCCAGACCATTGCACTCCTCTCCGAAAAATTCGGCCTGACGGGCTGGCCCTGGGCGGACGTCATGATGCTTTCCGAGCATTTCAATGCGCTCGGATTTTTTATCATTGGAATATTCGTCCTCTGCTGGGGCCTGAGCTACGCCATTTATCGCCTCAAGGGCTTTGATGCGATCAACGCCGTGCCCGCACCCGGCAGGATCGAAGGATAAGCCAGGCCGCTGCCGTCGTTGCCGACCGGGGCTTCAGCGCTCGAACACCCGGTCGGCCCACGGCTCGCGCGCCTGCCAGCCGCGCCGTTCCAGCTCAGGCACGGCGGTCTCCTCCAGAGGATAGCCGAGGCACAGAAGCGCGATCAAAGACCAGTGGGCGGGCACGTCCAGCATGGCATGAATAGCCTCAGGATCAACGATCGACACCCACCCGAGACCGATGCCACGCAGGCGCGCTGCCAGCCACAGGGTGTGGATCGCCATGACGCAGGAGTAGCGCAGCATCTCGGGCATGGTCGCAATGCCCAGGCCATGCCCTGCCTTCGGCTGCTCATCGCAGAAGACCGCCAGCAACTCCGGCGCCTCAGCAAGGCCGTGGAGCTTGAGCGAGAGATAGTGCTCACGGCGCGCTTGTCCCGCATACCTCCCGGCCGCCTCAGCGTTCTGTTCGTTGACATGTTCGATGAGCGCCTGCCGCAGCGCAGGCGAGCGCAGGCACACGAAACGCCAGGGCTGGGCGTTTCCAACCGACGGCGCGAGCGCGGCACAGGCGAGCAGCTCGCGCATGTCCGCCTCGGCGATGGGGCGGCGGTCGAAATGCCGGACATCGCGGCGCCAGCGCAGCAATTCGGCAAAACGCGCGGCAAAGTCCGCATCGAACGAGGGAGAAATCCCGCTCACACCTGCCACCCGGCCAGGAATATTCGCCGCATTTAAAACTCGATGCCCGCCTGCGCCTTCACTCCGCTGCGGAACGGGTGTTTGACCATGGTCATCTCGGTCACGAGGTCAGCTGCCTCGATGAGCGCCTCGGGCGCGTTGCGCCCCGTGATGATGACGTGCTTCATTTCGGCGCGGGCGGTGACGACTTCGAGCACTTCGGCAAGCGGCAGATAGTCATAGCGCAGGGCGATGTTGAGCTCGTCGGCCAGCACCATGTGATAGGCCGGGTCCTCGATCATGCGCCGGGTCTCCTCCCAGGCGGCGCGCGCTGCGGCAATGTCGCGCGCGCGATCCTGCGTGTCCCAGGTGAAGCCCTCGCCCATCGGCCTGAACTCCACATTTTCGGAGAAAGCGTCGAACACCTTTCTCTCGCCGGTCGACATCGCGCCTTTGACGAACTGGACCACACCCACTTTCATGCCGTGGCCGATGGCGCGCACCACCATGCCCAGCGCCGCGCTGGTCTTGCCCTTGCCCTTGCCGGTGTGGACGATGAGCAAACCCTTCTCATGGGTCTTGCTCGCCATGATCTTGTCGCGCGCCGCCTTTTTCTTGCGCATCTTCTCGGCGTGGCGGGCATCGATGTTTTCATGGGTTATTTCATGTTCCATCAACCCTCTCCTTGTCTCATCAGATAGACGTCCATGATCCAGCCATGGCGCGCACGCAGCGCCGCGCGCTGCCGGGCGATCCTGGGGCCCGCCTCGCACAGCTGCCCCGCTTCCAGCGCTTCGTGCGGCATGCCAAGATAGGCGCCCCACCAGATGGTAATCCCTGTCGGCTCCAGCACCTCGAAGGCAAGGCCCTGGTCGAGCATGACAACTAGCGTGTCGGCGCCCTCGGGCCAGCCGTGCGCGCGCAGCATCCTCCCGGTCGTGATCGTGACCGGACCCGCCAGTCGGTTGAGCGGAATAGTGTGGGCGGCGGTCAGCGCCTGAATGCTGGTGATGCCGGGGACGACGTAGGTGTTGATTGCCATGCCCGCCGCCTGGAGGTGCCCTGCGATCCGCAGCGAGCTGTCGTAAAGCGCCGGGTCGCCCCAGACGAGAAGCGCCAGCCGGCCGCCGTTCGGCAGGTGCGCCATGATCTGCGCGCGCCAGGCGCCAGCAATGGCCTCGTGCCAGTTGCTGACCGCGCGGGCGTAATCGGCGCTTGCCTCGCGCACAGGCATGTCGAATTCAACGATCCGAACCGGGCGCTCCAGCACCTGCGCGCAGATGCTGCGGCGCAGGTCGATGAGATCGGATTTGGCGCTGCCCTTGCGCGGCAGGAGGATGAGATCGGCCTCCTGCATCGCCCGCACCGCCTGCAGGGTCAGGTGATCCGGATTGCCCGTGCCGATGCCGATCAGATGAAGCTCGATCATGGGGCCTCCAGGAGCGGGCCATAAAGGATGAGGGCGGGCGTGCTTGAGGTGCCGCCCGCCAGCATCTCCGCAATCTTTGCCATCGTCCCTCGCGTCAGACACTGGTCCTCATGGCTGACGTTCTCGGCCAGAAGCGCCGGCGTTTCGGCGGGCAGCCCCTCGGTCATGAGCCGGGTGGCAAGCGCGGGAAAGGTTTTCTTTGGCATGTAAACCACCGTCGTTGCACCAGGGTCGGCCAGCGCTGCCATGTTCAGATTGTCCGGCAGCTCTCCTGTCACGTCATGACCGGTGATGAACTGGACCCGCCGGGCGCGCAGGCGCCGGGTCAGGGGAATGCGGGCCGCAGCGGCTGCAGCGCTTGCCGCGCTGACGCCGGGGATGATCTCGAAGTCTGCGCCTGCGGCGACCAGGGCTTCGATCTCCTCCTCGAGCCGCCCGAAAATACCAGCGTCGCCCGACTTCAGCCGCACGATGCGCCTGCCGGAGGCAGCATGCTCCACCAGCAGCCGGTTGATTTCCGCCTGGCTCGGAGACGGGCGCCCCGCCCGCTTGCCAACCGCCACCCGCTCCGCACCCTTGCGGACACAATCCAGAATGGGGCCCGAGGCCAGATCGTCGAACAGCACAACGTCCGCCGCCTGGAGGCGCGAGACGGCCTTCAGCGTCAGCAAGTCCGGGTCGCCCGGCCCGGCCCCGACGAAGGAGACAAAGCCGGTCATGGCACCATCCCGATCATATGAAAGAAGGTGCCGGTCACATGGCCGCGATGGGATCCGGTCTCGGGCACTGGCGCGCCGTCGGCGTCTGTCACCCGCGCCAGCGGCGCGTCGGTCTGCTCGAGAATGGTCGAATAATGGAATTCGTGGCCGCGCAGCCGTGTCCCGGCAGCAAGGCGAGCGAGCGGCACCTGCAGTTCCGCATGCCGGTAGCCCAGGTGCATCCGGCGCTGGGCAAAGCTCGTCACAAGCCCGAGGAGGCCGGCCATTAAATGCCGCTCCCCGCTTTTGTCGACCAGCGCCTCGCCCAGCACCATATAGCCGCCACACTCCCCGTGCACGGGGCGCGTCTCGGCATGACGGCGCAGGCCGGCAAGAAACGTCGCAGCAGCGGCGATGACCCCGGCGTAGAGCTCAGGATAGCCGCCCGGCAGCCAGACCAGATCGGCCTCTTTGGCAGGCGCCTCATTCGCCAAGGGCGAGAACGGCAGGATCTCGGCGCCGGCGCGCCGCCAGCCTTCCAGCAGATGGGGGTAGAGAAATGAAAAAACCGCATCCCGGGCAACGGCAATGCGCTGGGCCGGGGGCGCGGGCAGCATTGGTCTTGAGCCATGCCTCGCCACGCTACTTGCTCCTGCAGCAGCGCGGATGGCGTCAAGATCGGCATGGGCGCGCAGGAACGCGGCACACTCGGCGATCCTTTGCTCCAGGTCAGGGTGTTCCTCTGCCTGCACCAGCCCCAAGTGACGCTCGGGCAGGGTCAGATCGTCCCGCCGCGGCAGCGCGCCTAAGACCGGAATGCCGGCCGCGTCCAGTCCTTTGCGCACCAGCCGCTCATGGCGCGGGCTGGCCACACGGTTGAGGATGACCCCTGCGAAGGGCAATTGCGGATTGAACTGCCGGAACCCCAGCGCGCCGGCCGCCGCCGACTGGGCCTGCCCGGAGACGTCCAGCACCAGGACGACAGGCCAGCCGAAGCGACAGGCAATGTCGGCGCTGGCGCCATTGCCTGCGGCACCAAAACTTGCAACCCCGTCGTAGAGTCCCATCGAGCCTTCGGCGAGCACCAGGTCCGCGCCCCTTGCTTCTACCGCCAGGACATCAAGCAAGCCGCCCGCCATTGCCCAGCTGTCCAGGTTGAACGAGGCACGACCGCAGGCGGCGCGATGAAAGGCCGGATCGATATAATCCGGTCCGTTCTTGAAGGGCTGCACTGAGAGCCCATCCTCATGAAAGGCCCGAAGGAGGCCCAGCATCACCGTAGTCTTGCCTGTTCCCGAGGCCGGAGCGGCAATCATCAGACCCGGCACGCTCATTCAGCCCCTCCGGCGAAACGCGAGGTGGCGTCTTGCGGGCGGAAACGGCGATCATAGCCGGGGGCATAAAGGCGGCTTTCGGCAAAGTCTTGTCGACCCAGCACCCGGCCAACAAGGATCAGGGCCGTGCGCTCCATCGTGCCGATAACAGCATCCTCGATGGTTGCAAGCGTCGCGCGAACGATCCGCTGATCGGGCCAGCTTGCCCGCCATACGACCGCAACGGGGCAGTCCGCGCCATAGAGGGGCGCAAGGTCCGCCACCACCTGCGCCAGGTTGTGGATCGACAGGTGAATGGCAAGCGTTGCCCCGGTTGCTGCAAAATTGGTGAGGCTCTCGGCAGGCGGCATGGCGCTTGCCCGGCCCGGCGTGCGGGTCAGCACCAGCGACTGCGCCACCTCGGGCAGGGTCAGCTCCGCCTCAAGCGCGGCGCTCGCTGCGGCAAAGGCCGGAACGCCAGGCGTGATGGTGAAGGGAATATCCATCTGTTGCAGTCGGCGCAGCTGCTCTCCCATCGCCGACCAGATCGACAGGTCACCCGAATGCAGCCGCGCCACATCCTGGCCCGCGGCATGGGCGGCCGCGATCTCGGCCATGATCTCGTCCAGCGCTAAGGGCGCCGTGTTGATGATCCGCGCGCCCGGGGGGCAGTGGTCGAGAACGGCTGTCGGGACCAGCGATCCGGCATAAAGGCAGACCGGGCAGGCCGCGATCAGGTCGCGCCCGCGTAAGGTAAGGAGATCCGGCGCGCCGGGGCCGGCGCCGATGAAGTGAACGGTCATGGCAAGGCTCCTTGAGCAATGGCGCAGGTCGCCATGCGGTCGGCAGAAATGCAGCGCTGACGCAGCAGCCGTGCACCCGCACCGGCGCCGGCCAGCGCGGATGCCTCCGCAACGCTGCCGGTGCCACGGGCGTGTACGCTGGCGCGAGAGCGGGTGGGTGTCGTCACCAACGCCAGTGCTTCGGTCGCGATGCCGATCACGGGCAGCTCCAGAATTTCTGCCAACGGGGCAAGGGCCGCGGCCTTATCGGCGGCAGTGGCAAGATGGGTGATGGCAGGCACGCCTTCCTGCGCCTGCGCCAGCGCTGCGCGCAGCGAGTCCGGGCTTGCTGCGGACCTAAAACCAAATCCTGCAACGATCATAGCGCGACGCTCCACTGCACGACCGGATACCGGGCGCGCCAGCCGCGCCGGCTCCCGAGCGCGACCGCATCGGCGAGCTCGATGCGAAGCAAGCTGCCGCCCTTCAGCGCCTGCCAGCGGGCCAGCAGCGCCTCGGATTCCAAGGTCACGGCGTTGGCGATGAGGCGCGTGGCCGCCGGCAGGCGGGCCCAGAGCGCTTCCAGAAGATTGTCCGAAAGCCCGCCGCCGACAAAGACGGCATCCGGCAATGGTCCCGCCGGCAGCATAGCCGGGGCGGCGCCGACGACGACCTTCAGCCGGTCGACCCCGAGAGCCGCGGCATTGGCGCATGCCCGCTCGGCCCGAACGGGATCGGCTTCAAAGGCAACGGCCTGGTTTTCCGGATGGGCCAGCAGCCATTCGATCCCGATCGACCCAGACCCCGCACCGATGTCCCAGAGCAGCTCGCCCGGGCGCGGCGCCAGCGCCGAGAGGGTCAGGGCCCGCACCGGCCGCTTGGTGATTTGTCCGTCGGAGGCAAAGAGGTCATCGGGCAGGCCGCACGTCAACGGCAGGGAGGCACCCTCGCCTTTGACCTCGATCCCGACCGACACCGGATGATGGATGTCGTCAAAGGCCAGAGCCTCAGCGCTCGTGCGGCGGATCCGCTCGCGCGGGCCGCCGAGTGCTTCCATCACATGCAGCAGCGAGGCCCCGAAGCGGTGTTCGATCAGGTAATTCGCCAAGGTCGCTACTGCCGCGCCATCGCGCACGAGCACAAGGATATTCCGGTTTGGCGCCAGGTGCGGCCGCAGCCGGGCCAGTGGCGCTGCGTGCAGGCCAAGACAGAGCGTCTCCTGGAGCGGCCATCCCAGCCGCGCCGCGGCAAGAGAGAAGGTCGAGGGTGCCGGATGGGCGACCCACTCATCCGGATCCAAATAGCGCGTCACGCTTGCGCCGGCGCCGAACCAGAAAGGATCGCCGGACGCCAGCATCACGACGCGCCGTCCGCGATGAGCGAGCAGGGGCTCAAGTCCGTCCGCAAAGGGAACTGGCCATTTCATCACCGGGCAGTTAAGGACGGGCAACAGCGCCAGGTGCCGCGCCGAGCCCATGACCACCTCGGCCTGCCTGAGCGCCGCTTGGCTCGCGATGGAGAGACCCTCCAGGCCGTCCTCGCCGATGCCAACGATCGTCAACCATGGATTGGGGGTGCTGTCAGCCATGCCGAATGTTCTCCTCCTGGGCGGCACGACGGAGGCAAGCGCGCTGGCGCGCCTGCTCGCAGAAAAAGGCGTTCAAGCCACGCTCAGCTATGCCGGCAGAACGGAGGCGCCGAAGGCCCAGCCGATCAAGACCCGTGTCGGTGGCTTCGGCGGGGTTCGAGGCTTGGTCGATTACCTGCGGGACCACAACGTCACGCACCTCGTGGATGCGACCCACCCCTTTGCCGCCCAGATGAGTGCCCATGCGATCAAAGCCGCCTGGATTGCAGGCATTCCTCATATCGTGCTGACCCGGCCCGCCTGGGTGCCTGTTGCCGGCGATCGCTGGCTTTGCGCCCGCGACATTGACGCGGCAGTCGATATGCTTGCTGGCCCAGCCCGGCGCATCATGCTGGCGCTGGGGCGGATGCATGTGGAGGCCTTCGCCGCGCAGCCGCAGCACCATTACCTCCTGCGGTTCGTCGATGCGCCGGCTGAGCCGCCGGCCCTGCCGCATCACAGCCTGGTGGTCGACCGCGGCCCCTTCACCATCGAGGGAGATTGCCGCCTGATGCAGGACCACGCCGTTGATCTCATCGTATGCAAGAATGCGGGCGGCGCGGGCGCTGCAGCCAAGCTGACGGCAGCCCGCCAGCTCGGCCTGCCGGTGCTGATGATCGAGCGCCCCGCCATGCCTGACCGGATGGAAGTCTACCTTCCTGAAGATGTGATGGCCTGGCTCGGTCATGACGATGCGCCCAATGCCGAGCGCGGCGTATAAAGGATCGGCTGGCCGGTTCGCTCAATCACCCGGGTCCGGCTCGACCCGACAATGACGAGGGTGCGCATGTCGGCCATGTCCGCCCGCGCCTCGCTGAGACGCACGATCCGCAGCTCCTCGTTCGGACACGAGACCGCGCGAGCAAACAGCACCAGGCGATCAGGGCCGCACGCCTCCTGTAATATTTCAAGGATACGAGCAAAGCCGGCAGGCCTCGCCTTTGAGCGCGGATTATAAAAGGCGATGGCAAAATCCGCCTCCGCCGCCAGCCGCACCCGTTTTTCAATGACCGGCCACGGCTTTAAATTGTCAGACAGGTTGATCGCGCAAAAATCATGCCCCAATGGCGCGCCGGCCCGCGCGCTGGCGGCCAGCATGGCGGTAATGCCCGGCAGCACACGGATGTCTAAAGTGCGCCAATGATCGGGTCCTGACTCCAGCGCCTCGAAGACGGCCGCTGCCATGGCAAAGACGCCCGGATCGCCCGACGAGACAACGACGACCTTTCGCCCTTGCGCCGCCAGCCCCAGCGCCAGCATTGCGCGCTCCAGCTCCACCCGATTGTCGGAGGCATGCACGGTGAGGCCCTCGCGCGGCGCAACGCGGGCCGCGTAAGGGAAATAGCCGACCACATCTGTCGCCTCGGCCAGCGCGGCCGTGACTTCGGGCGTGACGAGGGCCTCGTCCCCCGGGCCCAGCCCGGCGATTGCGATCGAACCAAGGTCTTGCACAAAGCTCATGGTCGGCGTCCCTGACCGTGGATCAGCAAGATCGAAAAATAGGGCGTCACGCTCTCTGCCTCGGCAAGGCGGGTGACGCGCTGGCCGGGCATGGCGGCATATTCGACCAGCCAGGCCGCGTCCTCACGCCCCGCGGCGACGACCGCCCGGCGGAGCTTGGGCAGGTTGCGCCCGATCTTCATGACGACCAGCGCGTCGGTATCGCGAATGCGCCTCGCCAGCTCTTCCTCGGGCAGGGTCGCCATCGCCACCGTCAGCACGTCATCGCCCCAGGTGATGGGCATGCTGGTTGCGTTCCAAGCCCCGGCCATGCCGGTAATGCCGGGCACGACCTCGACCGGCACGACGCCCGACAGCCGGGCATGAAGGTGCATGAAGGAGCCGTAGAAGAAGGGGTCCCCCTCGCACAGGACGACCACATCCTCCCCTGCCCTTGCAAGCGTCGCCAATTTCTGCGTGCAGTCCGCATAGAAGGCGGAAAGGCAGGCATTGTAGCGCGGGTCGGACACGGGAATTTCCGTCGTCACCGGATATTCCATCGGAATTTCGATGACGTCGGGGCGGAGCATGTCCTCAACGATGCGCCGTGCCTGGCCGGGTCTTCCCGCCTTGCGAAAATAGGCGACATACAGCGCGCCGCGCACCAGGCGGTCCGCACGCACGCTCAGCAGATCGGGCGCGCCGGGGCCAAGCCCGACGCCGCGGATGATGCCACAAGGTACAGGCGCGCTCATTCGGCAGCACTCGCAAGCGCGTTGATGGCAGCAACCGTGATGGCGCTGCCCCCCAGACGCCCCTCGACAATGCAGCACGGCACAGGCTGCGCCGCCCAGAGCGCTGCCTTGGACTCAACCGCGCCGACAAAACCGACCGGGCAGCCGATGATGGCGGCAGGGCGCGGACAGTCTGGGTCCTCCAGCATGTTGAGCAGATGAAACAGCGCCGTTGGCGCGTTGCCGATGGCAACCAGCGCGCCTGCCAGATGGGGCCGCCACAATTCCAGCGCCGCGGCAGACCGGGTGTTTTCCATCGCCTGGGCCAGAGCGGGGACCTGCGGGGCGTTTAAGGTGCAAATAATCTGATTCTGAGCAGGAAGGCGTGCCCGTGTAATCCCCTCCGACACCATTCGGGCGTCGCACAAAATCGGGGCGCCGCTTTTGAGCGCCGTGCGCGCGGCCGCCGCAAAGCCTGCTGAGAAGTGGATATGCCCGGCCAGTTCGACCAGCCCGGCGGCATGGATCATGCGCACCGCAACCGGCTCCTCATCGGACGCAAAGCGCTCGAGGGACGCCTCGGCGCGGATTGTGGCGAACGACTGGCGATAGATCGCCGCGCCATCGGTTTCGTAAAGGTAGGGCATCAGGCAGCTCCGAAGGAGGCAAGAATTTCCAGCCGGCTGAGGGCCGGGCGCGTGCAGCCGTCACGCAGCAGATCATACCGGCCATCGCGGCCGGTGATGGTGCAGGCGGCGGGCCGGGTGGCGGCACAGTGTTTGGCGCAGCCCGAGACATGGAGCCGCCCGCGCGCATGCGGGGCCAAGCGTCTGGCAAGCTCGCGGACCTCGACCGTCGCCTGCGGACAATAGGGCGCGCCGGGGCAGGCATCGACGCCGAGCAGCGGGTCGCTAGGCTCGCTGAGCAGGTCCGGGATACTCTCAACCGGCGCGCCTTCGGCCAGAAGCACGCGCCAGGGCGTGAGCCGCACGGCGCTGACCGCCCCGTCTTCGACCAGCCGGGTGAGCGTCTCCGCCTCGACCCGCCCGAACGCAAGTCCGAAGGCCGCGCCAAGCCAGTGGGGCCCCGGCGCGATGGCAGCGACAGGCGGCATTGGCGCAAGCTTGCCCACCGCCCAATCCGGCAGGCAGGCCTTGTGACGGGCCATGCGGCCCGCAGCCAGGCCGCCGCTCTCTGCGAACCAGCGTGCAAGGGCGATCAGCGCATCCACCTCCCGGCCCACGTCGACCGGAGCGCCGAGAGGACGGCCATCGGCCCGCAGGATCAGGCCGCCCTTGCCCCGCTCGATGCGAAAATCGCCGGCAACGCCGAGCAAAGCTGGTGCCGGTCCGGCGTCAATCGCAAACCCGACCTTGCCCGGCAGATTGGGCAGTTCCTCAAGGCGCCCCAAAAGCTCGGCTGCAATGCGGTGCGTGTCATCGCCTGCCCGCCAGTCTGGTGGGACGAGAACATTGCAGCGCGTCTCGGCCGTGGCATTGCCATCGACCAGTCCCAATTCGACCAGCCGATCAACGAGTGCCGGCCAGCTATTCTGGCTGACGCCGCGCAGCTGGAGATTGGCGCGGCGGGTCATGTCCATAAGGCCATTGCCGAAAGCGCGGGCGGCATCGCACAGGCCGAGCAGCTGCGTGCGCGTCAGGCGCCCGAGCCTTGGCTTGACCCGCAGCAGGAGCCCGTCGCCTGCCGCCATCGGGCGCCACGCATCGGGGCACCAGCCCTTGACGAGAAATTCGCTCATGCCTCGTCCCTCAAGGCGCCGGCAACCGGCAGGCTGGCAAGGATGGAATTGCGCCGCGTTTGCCAGAGGCCAGCAGCATGAAGCGCCGCAAAACGCGCCTCCATCGCCGCAAGCGCACCGGGATTTTCCCGCTCGAGAAATTCCCGCACCTCGGGCTCGCCAAGCGTAGCGTCAAAATAAAGATCAAAGAGGTGCGAGGGTACGCTGGCTGCAAGGTGCGCGAACGCTCCTAAGTGGTCGAGCGTTGCAGCCAGCTCCGCGCCCCCGCGAAAGCCGTGACGCATCATGCCTGCGATCCAGCCCGGATGTGCGGCGCGCGCGCGCACGACGCGCGCGATCTCCTCGCGCAGCGTGCGCGCGGCCGGGCGGGCAGGATCGCGAGTGTCGAGATGATAGAGCGCTGCAGCGCCGCCGGTCACGGCCTTGGCAGCCGCAAAGCCCGCCTCGTGCGCGGCATAGTCTGCCGCCAGCAGGAGATCGGTCTCGGGCAGGTCCTGGAGGTGGACAAAGGCATCGGCACTCTCGACGCGCCGACGCAGCCCTTCGGGATCGGCTGCGGCTTCGGGCCCGTCCAGCGCATGGCTTGAGGCTGCCAGCCATGCTTCTCCCGCCGCGCGTCTGGCCGTCTCGGTATAAACCTCTGCCGCATCTTCAAGGCCAAGGCCGTAGCACCCGGGGCGCGGACCATAGACGCGGGGAGCCGAAGGGCGTCCCGCAAAGGGGTTCCAGTCCGCACTCTCGTCCCGCGCGCACAGCGCCCGCACGGCCTGCCCGAAAAGCAAGGGGAGCGTCGGGAAGGCATCGCGGAAGAGGCCCGAGACGCGCAGGGTCACATCGATGCGCGGCCGGTCGAGCAAGGCGAGCGGCAGGATTTCAACGCCCGTGACCCGCCCCGAGGCCACGTCCCAGAGCGGGCGGGCCCCAAGCAAGTGGAGCGCCATGGCGAACTCCTCGCCCGCCGTGCGCATGGTCGCTGATCCCCAAAGATCAACGACGAGCCCGCGCGGATAGTCCCCATGATCCTGGAGATGACGCCGGATCAATTCCTCGGCCAGACGAATGCCCTGCTCATAGGCCGTCGGGGTCGGCACGGCGCGCGGGTCGAGCGTATAGAGATTGCGTCCCGTCGGCAGCACATCCATGCGCCCGCGCCAGGGTGAGCCGGCAGGCCCGGGTGCCACGCGCCGTCCGTTGAGCGCCGCCAGCAGACCGGCGCGCTCGGCCACGCCTTGCTCTCCGCGCCCGAAGACATGCAGCCCATCGCCGAACTGGCTCTCCTTCACGTCGCAGACGAACCGGTCGATCCGCGTGATCGCCTCCATGAGGGTGGTTGCCGCGTCAAGGCCCAGTTCGGCCTCCAGCCCTTGGAGGCGTGCTTCCTCGCGGATCGCCAGTTGCAGGCGATCGCGGCGGGCCGGATCTAGCCCATCGGCATTGGAGAATTCATCCAAGAGTGCCTCGATCCGGGCGAGCCCCGCGCCGCTGCCGGTCGGCGTCAGCGGCGGGGGCGCATGACCGAGTGCAACAGCGCCGATGCGGCGCTTGGCCTGCGCTGCCTCACCCGGATCGTTGACGATGAAGGGGTAGATAACCGGCATGGCTCCGGTCAGCGCCTCGGGCCAGCAGTCCTGTGACAGCGCCACCGACTTGCCCGGCAGCCATTCAAGGGTGCCATGCGCACCCACATGCACCAGCGCGTCCATGTGCTGCTGCCGCAGCCAGAGGTAGAAGGCGACATAACCATGGCGCGGGCAGCGCGAGAGATCGTGGTAGTCCCCGTCGCGGCTCCCCGGATTTCCCCTCTCGGGCTGAAGGGCAACGAGCAGGTTGCCGAGCAGGACGGCTGCAAAGCGGAAGGCGCCCTTCACGACGGCCGTATCCGCCTCCGGCTCGCCCCAGGCTGCACCAAGTGCTGCCTGCAGACTGTCCGGCAATGCGGCCAGCGCCTTGCGATATTCAGATACCGGCCAGTCCAGATGTTCGCTGGCCAAGGCCATTGCCAGCCCTGGCCGCTCGCGCGTTGCATAACCCGCCCCGGCCAGATCCGCGAGCATCGCCTCGGCGGAGGCAAGGGCATCCAGTCCGACGGCATGGGCCAACTGGTGCGGCTTTCCAGGGTAGGTGGAGAGCACAAGCGCCACGCGCCGCTCTCCAGCCGGCTTGCGCGCAAGCGCGATCCAGCCCGTCACACGCGCCGCAATCGCCTCGATCCGGTCCGGATCGGGCCTGTGAGCATTGCGGGCAAATTCAAGAGACGGATCGCGCGCGCCCGGCTCCTTGAAACTGGCAACCCCGGTGAAGATCCGCCCGTCAACCTCGGGCAGCACGACATGCATGGCAAGGTCTGCCGGAGACAGGCCGCGCGACGCCGTCGCCCAGACCGCACGCGAGGAGGTGGCAAGCGCCAGCTGGAACACCGGCACGCCTGCACCGTCGAGCGGGGTGTCTCCGCCCTCACCACGCGCGGAAAAAGCCGTGGCGTTCAGGATTGCCGCTGGCAAAAGGCGCCGCACCCACCGGTCCACCTGCTGGCGCGCGGCGTCCGCCTTCAGCGAAGGCACGAAGATCGAGAGCGTCTCGAAACCTTTCCGCTCGAAGGCGGCATGGAGCGCGGCAAAGGGCTCGATATCGTGGGCGGCAAGATAAGAGCGATAAAAGACGATGAGGACGAGCGGCCGGGCCGGATCACGCACGACAGAGTCCGGGCAGAGGACACCGCGCTCGGGATGCCACCCTCCCGCCATCGGCAGCAGATGGCAGTCGGGTATGGGCGCACCCTTCAGCCCTGCGGCCCGTGCGAGCAGGCCCAAGGCTGCCTGCGCCGCGCCTGCCCCGCCCGCATCGCACAGCCGGGCAAGCGCGCGCAGCATGGGCCTGGGCACCGTCGATATTTGATCCAGGCGGCTGTCCGGGCGGCCGTCGCCCGGCAGTACGGCGAGCACCAGACCGCGCGCTCTTGCCAAAGCCTCCACCTGCTGCAGGCCATAGCTCCAGTACGGCATGCCGCCAATGAGCCGGATCAGGATCGCCCTGGCGCCGGACAGTGTCCGCTCGACATAGGTATCCACCGACAAGGGATGCATCAGCGCGGTCAGATTGGCGAGCCGGAGGGAGGGAAAATTCCCGTCCGCCTCGCGGGCCTGATGCCATCCGGTTGCAAAGGCCCCGAGGTCGCTGTCGGAAAAAGACAGCACGACCAGATCCGCCGGCTCCTGCAGCAGATCCTGCGGGACGGCGGTCTCCTCCAGCCCGTGGGTTTCCCGGAAGATGACGTGCATTGCGCGTCAGCCCTGCAGCACCGTGCGGATGGCCTCGGGCACGATCCGATCATGCTCGGCAATGACAACGAGCATGGTGCGGCGCGGCTCGTCCGGACGCCAGGGACGGTCATACTGGTAGCGCACCCGCGCGCCTACCGCCTGCACCAGGAGGCGCATGGGCTTGCCGGCAACGGCGGCATAGCCCTTTACTCGCAAAATGCGCTGCTCATGCGCCAGGGTCTCGATCCGTGCCGCCAGTTCGGCCGGATCCTTGATCTCGCCGAATTGGATGATGGCGCTGTTGAAATCCTCGTGCTCATGGTCGTCCTCGCCATCATGATGCGATGGCCGCGCGGCAAGATCGTCTTCAGCTGCGGCCCCCAACCCCAAGATCACGCGCGGGTCGACACGTCCGTCTACGAGCTCGATGACGGGCACCGGGCGCGGCGCCTCGGCTGCAATGACGGCGCGGGCGGCGGCCACGCCGTCGGGCCCGGCCAGATCCCCCTTGGTCAGCAGGACCATGTCAGCGCAGGCGAGCTGATCTTCAAAAACTTCCGAAAGCGGCGTTTCGTGATCGATGCTTGGGTCAGAGGCGCGCTGCGCGTTGAGCGCCGCCACATCCGGTGCGAACCGTCCGGCGGCAATGGCATCGGCATCCGCCAGCGCCAGCACGCCATCGACCGTGATCCGGCTGCGGATCGCAGGCCAGTCGAATGCCTTGAGCAAAGGCTTGGGCAGAGCCAGGCCCGACGTTTCGATGAGAATGTGGTCGGGGCGCGGATCAAGCGCGAGCAGCGTTTCAACCGTCGGGATGAAATCGTCCGCAACGGTGCAGCAGATGCAGCCGTTGGCAAGCTCAATGATGTTCTCTGCCGGGCAATCAGGAATGGCACAGGTCTGGAGAATATCGCCATCCACACCCAGCGTTCCGAACTCATTGACCACCACGGCCAGCCTGCGGCCGCCCGCATTGCGGATCAGGTGGCTGATCAGCGTGGTCTTCCCTGCACCCAGAAAGCCGGTCACGATCGTGACAGGGACCTTGGCAAGATCCGGCATGGTAACTCCCCACGCGCCGAGGCGATGAATGCGGGGGCTTGCCGGACAAGTCCGGTCGGCGCGCGAAGACGGGCGGGCGCGTTGAGGCACCCGTTACCGCGCATCCGTGCAGCCCCAGCTGCACAGCTTCGTCGCCCAGACGGAAAGTTACCGTGCCATGGCCATTCCCTGGACCGCGGCAAGAGCGACCAAACGCCGGCAGGTCTCCTGGCTCGCGGGTCACAGCTTGATGCACGCCTTCCCAGGTCTGCGCTTACGCGCTCTCCAGTGGCTGCCCCCGGTTACGAGGGCCTGTGCATCGCGCTCACCGCTTACAGTTGCAGGGACAGCTGCGGACTTGGGAGCAAGCTCCCGCACCGCATTCCCCTTTAAGCCCCTCTCGGGGCACCGGCGCGATCTGGTGTCAGCAGAGCTGATCTGCCAACGAAGCGTTTGTACGGCAGCCTTTTTAAAAAGCCAATGGCTTCGTGAGCCAGATCGCAACCCTTCCATTGCCCGGGGGCAACGGCCCTGCCGCGCCCTTCTTCCCGCGGCAGGCCCGTCGCCGCGGGAAGAAGGGCGCCGCGCGATTGAAGTCACAGCCAGGACGCGGCAAAAGGCTCCGAGGTGATGCGGGCATGATAATGACGGGGAGGCGTTGCTGGCCATGGCCATGGTGGGACCGCTCAAGCTGAAAGCGCAGCTCTTCTGTGGCGACGAGATCGCCATGGGCCCCGGCAAGGCCGATCTGCTCGATGCCATCGACACGCACGGCTCGATCTCGGCTGCCGGGCGCGCGCTCGGCATGAGCTATCGGCGTACCTGGCTGCTCGTCGACACGATGAACCGGTGCTGGCGCGAACCACTCGTGGACACGGCCGCAGGCGGCCCGCATGGCGGCGGCGCCCGGCTGTCGCCGCTCGGTCGGCAGGTGCTGCAGCGCTTCCGCACAATCGAGCGGAAAATGGCCGAGGCCGTCGAAGGCGATCCGCTTCTCATGCTGCTCGAGCCGATGCGCGCTGCTCCCAAGACCTCCCGGCAGGACTGACGGCCAAAAGGCCGATGAGCGAGAGGACCGATGACCAGCCTTCCCGACAGAACGCCTGCTGACAACATGCCATCAACGCTATATACCGCGGTGCATAGCGTCGAACGGAGATGCCCACATGCGATTGCTTTGCCGCCTGCTGCTGGTTCTGGCGCTTGTCGGGGCCGGCCTCGGCCCTGCGGCGGCGCGGCAGAAGGCTCCGCTTGTGCTTGCCGCCGCCAGCCTCCAGGAGTCGCTGACAGCTGCAGCGCAGGCCTGGGCGGCGATGGGCCATCTCGAGCCGACGCTTTCGTTTGCCGCCTCCTCGGCGCTTGCCCGGCAGATCATCGCCGGCGCGCCCGCTGATCTCTTCATTTCGGCTGATGAACCCTGGATGGATCATGTCGCGGGCAAGGGTCTGATCCGCCCCGGGACGCGCGCATCCTTTCTTGCCAACAGCCTTGTTCTGGTCGCGCCTGCGACAAGCAAGGCCAGGCTCACCATCGGGCCGGGCTTTCCGCTCGGCCGGGCTCTGGGGACCGGCCGGCTGGCGATGGCCGATCCCGACGCGGTTCCGGCCGGCAAGTACGGCAAGGCCGCGCTCTCAAGTCTTGGCGTCTGGCATGGCATCGAGGCCCGGATTGCCCGGGCGGAAAACGTTCGGGCCGCGCTTGCGCTGGTCGAGCGCGGCGAGGCCCCGTTCGGGATCGTCTATATGACCGATGCCAGGGCGGCCAAGGCCGTCCGGATTGTCGGCACGTTCCCCGAGGACACCCACCCCCCGATTACCTATCCGGTTGCAGCGCTCAAGACGTCAACCAGCGCCGATGCTGAGGCCTTCCGGCGCTTCCTCGTCTCGCCCGAGGGCAAGGCGATCTTTCAGCGCTACGGCTTCACTCCGCGGTAATTCCAATGCTGCTGACGCCTGACGAATGGAACATCATCCGGCTCTCGCTCAAGGTGAGCGCCGTGGCCGTGGCCGGCACGCTGCCGATCGCCTTCGCTCTTGCCTGGCTGCTGGCCCGTGGCCGGTTTCCGGGCAAGGTTGTGCTCGATGCTGTGATCCACTTGCCCCTTGTGCTGCCGCCCGTCGTGACAGGCTGGCTGCTGCTGCTTGCCTTTGGAACCAACGGCCCGGCCGGTCGCCTCCTGGAGGACTGGTTCGGCATCACCTTCATGTTCCGCTGGACCGGGGCAGCGCTGGCAGCGGCTGTGATGGCGCTGCCGCTGATCGTGCGGGCGATCCGCTTGTCCCTTGAAGCGGTGGATCGTCGCCTCGAGGGTGCGGCAAGGACGCTTGGAGCAAGCCCGGCCTACACGTTCCTGACGATCACCGTGCCCCTGTCGCTGCCGGGCGTGCTTGCCGGCGCCGTCCTTGGATTTGCGCGCTCGATTGGAGAGTTCGGGGCAACGATCACCTTCGTCTCCAATATTCCAGGGGAGACCCGGACCTTGCCCATCGCCATCTATTCAGCCCTTCAGGTGCCAGGTTCAGATGCGATCATCGCGCGCCTGGCGCTCATCTCGGTGCTGCTGTCATTGGCGGCACTGGTCGCCTCAGAGGCGCTCTCACGGCGTGCCGGTGCGGGACGGCAGAACCATGTCCTTTGAGATCGATGTTCGCTGCCGGCTGGGCAGTGCCAGGATCGCGTTGTCCCTGCGGGCCGGCGCGGGGATCACCGCCCTGTTCGGACCATCAGGCGCGGGCAAGACCAGCATCCTGAACATGGTTGCCGGGCTGCTCAGGCCCGATGAGGGGCGGATCGTTGTTGCGGGCGAGCTCCTCTTCGACAGCCGCGCCGGGGTCGATCTGCCGCCCGAGCGCCGGCGCTCGGGCTACATCTTCCAGGATGGCCGCCTGTTCCCGCACAAGCGGGTGCGCGCCAACCTGCTCTATGGCCAGCGCCTTGCGCCGCCTGAGGCCAGGTGGATCGACTTGGATGAGGTCGTCGCCTTCCTGGGGATCAAGCACCTTCTTGACCGCTGGCCGCGCACGCTGTCCGGCGGCGAGGCGCAGCGGGTGGCAATCGGCCGGGCGCTTCTGTCGGGGCCGCGTTTTCTCCTCATGGATGAGCCCCTTTCCTCGCTCGATGCCTCGCGTCGGGAAGAGATCCTGCGGGTCATCGAGCGCATACGGGACGATCTGGGGCTGCCGATCCTCTATGTCAGTCATGATCGGACCGAGGTCGAGCGCCTGGCAACCCAGGTGGTCCACCTGACGCCGGGACAAGCGTAGCCCTGCCCGTGCCTGGGCCGCAGACACGGGCCCCAGCCTGCATCCATGCAGCACGGATCCTCGCCGGCAACCAGGCTCGCAGGGCTGAGAACAAAAGCGTCCCGCAGCCCCTCTTTGACCCTCTCTAAGCTGTAACCATTGCAAAATGGCCTACCATCTGCCATATCATTCGTTAGCGAACGAATGGATACACTGTGACTGCAGACGAGACGCGCTTCACCTCCTCTCTGGCTCCCCTCTCGCGCTTGTGGAAGCGCGCGATCGGCATTGTCGTGACGCCCTTTGGCCTGACCGAGCCGATGACAGCGCCGCTCATCCGCATCCATCGCACCGGCGGGATGACACAGGCCGCCTTGGCTGAGTGCCTTGGCATCGGCGGGCCCTCGCTGGTGCCGGTCCTCAACCGCCTTGAGGCGCTTGGCCTGATCGAGCGCCGTCTGGATACGGATGACAAGCGGGTGAACCGGATCCACCTGACAGCCGCCGGGGTCGACCTTGCCATGCGGATCGAAACGGCGATCGAGGCGCTTCGTAAGATGGCGCTGGCCGACGTCAGCGACGAACAGGTTTCCGCCTGCCTTGAGGTTTTTGCTCACATGGAACGTGCGCTGGACCAGTTCATCGCCTCTCCTTCGCCGGTGACCGGGTCGGGACCGGCCCGGGGATGAGCCCGCGGGCCCTGCGGGGAGTTTTTTCCCTCAACACGTTTCTGGCCGGCATGCTGGCGCTTTACGTCGCGCTGGCACTTGGACTGGAAAACCCGTTCTGGGCGCTGATGTCGGTTTACATCGTCAGCAATCCACTGGCGGGTACCGTGCGCTCCAAGGCGGCCTACCGCCTTGCCGGAACGGTCGTGGGCGCTGCCGTGGCGGTCGTTCTGGTGCCCGCCTTTTCCAATTCGCCCCCGCTCCTCAGTCTGGCTCTGGCGCTGTGGGTGGGCTTTTGCGGCGGCAGCGCGGTGCTCGATCGCACACCGCGCAGCTATGCCTTCGTCCTGTGCGGCTATACGGCAGCGCTGGTGGGCTTCCCCAGCGTCGACAATCCCGGACAGGTGTTCTGGACTGCCGTTGCCCGCGTCGAGGAAACCGGCATCGGCATTCTTTGCGCGACCATCCTGCACAGTCTGGTCCTGCCCAAGGGTATCGGACCCTCGCTGTCCAGCCTGATCCGACGTTTCGAGGCCGACGCGCAGGACTTGGTCACCCAGATGCTGAACAGCCGGGGCGAGCCGCCGGCCTCCCTTGCCTACAAGCTCGCCGGCGACGTGACCGCCCTTTACCTGATGGCGACCCACCTGCCCTTTGATGTCTCGGACTACCAGACCAAGAGCCGGGAGACCCGGGCCCTGGCAGAGCGCATGTCCGCACTGCTGCCGCTGGTGCGCACGGTGGGCGACCGCCTGCAGGCCCTGCGGCGGTCCGGCGCAACCTTGCCGACAGACTCCGAGGCGCTGATCCGGGACGTCTCCGACTGGGTCGCATCGGGGCCGGTCGCACCCGATCAGAGGGCGGACGCCCTCCTTGCCCGGGCCCGCGCGCTGGAGCCCAGCCTCGGACAATCGCCCCGGTGGGATGAGCTTCTTGCCGCAAACTTCCATGCAAGGCTCGGCGAGCTGATCTCCACCTATCGGGAGTGCCGTGCGCTCGGAGGCCATCTGGCCGATGGCACGCCGATCCCTTTGGCCGCGCAGCCCCGGCCTGCCAGCACCGCCTTTGGCGCATTGCACCTGGATTACGGCATGGCATTCTGGTCGGGCCTGACCTCGGTGGTTGCCATCGCGCTCGTCTGCGCTTTTTGGATCATGACGGGCTGGTCCAACGGCAGCAGCGCGGCCATGCTCACCGCGGTCTTCACGACCCTGTTCGCAGCGATGGACGATCCTGCCCAGCAGATCCAGCGCGATGCGATCATGTCCATAGCGGCGGCAATGCTGGCGGGGATCTACCTGTTTGTCATCCTGCCGCCCCTTGACAGTTTTGCCATGCTGGCGCTGGCGTTGTTTCCCTTTCTGTTCACGACAGGGCTTGTCATCGCCCTGCCCCAGTTTGCCCGCTGGGGCTATCCGGTCCTGATGGCAACGCTTGGCGCCATGGCGCTGCAGGGAACCTTTCGGCCGGATTTCGCCCATTTCGCCAACAACGTCATCGCGTTGGTCGCAGCGCCCATCGCCGCCCTGGTGGTCACGCGGCTGGTGCGATCGGTCGGCACGGAATTTGCCGCGCGGCGGATCATCCGTCTCGCATGGGCCGATATCGCCCGGATGACGGCAACGCGGCGCATGCCCACACGCGAGGCGTGGACCACCCGCATGGTCGACCGTGTCGGTCTGATCGGCCCGAGGCTTGGCCCGGAGAGCGCCCGCGCCGACATGATGGGCGGCACCCTGCAGGAATTGCGGATCGGCCTGAGTGTGCTCGACCTGCGTCAGTTGGAGACCGCCAGCGACCCGTCGCTGCGCCGGGCTCTGGCCATCCTGTTCGCGCACCTCAATCGCCATTTTCAGGCCCTGTCGCGCGGGCGGCGGATCGAGCCGTCTTCCGCCCTGCTGCGCCGGCTTGACACGGCCATCCGCGTCGCAGGCAGGTCTGAGGCCGGTCCGGCCCGGAGAATGGGCCTGCTTGCCCTGACAGGCCTGCGGCGCAATCTCTTCCCTCAGGCCGCAGCGCCCGCAAGAAAGGTGCAAGCATGATCGGCGAGATCAGTGTTCTTGGCATCTACATGTCGCCCCTGCTCGTCTGGGCGCTGCTGGCGCTGTGCCTTTACCTGCCGGCTCGCTGGCTGCTGCGCCGCTCGGGCTTCTACCGCCTCGTGTGGCACCGCGCCCTGTTCGATATGGCGCTCTATGTCATCTTGTGGTCAGGCCTTGCCGCTTTCTCCCCCTCCCTGATTGCATTGGCCAATCCATGACACCTGTATTGCGTACCCTCTCCCGTGTCGGCGTGACCCTTGCCGCGGTCGCGCTCGCAGCTGCCGGAATTTTCTGGATGTGGCACCACTACGAGGTGGAGCCATGGACCCGCGATGGGCGCGTGCGTGCCGACGTGGTTCGCGTCGCGCCCGACGTCTCGGGGCTGGTGACCGATGTCTTGGTCGATGACAACCAGGGCGTTGAACGCGGCCAGCCTCTGTTCAAGGTCGACCCGCCCCGTTACCGCCTGGGCGTTGCCGAGGCCGAGGCAGCCCTTGCCAGCGCGCGCGCAACGCTGGCTCAGGCCCGGCGCGAGGCCGAGCGCAACAACGCGCTTGGCGACCTCGTCTCCCGGGAGGAACGCGAGCAGGGTGAGGCCCGCGTCCTGACCGCAGCCGCCGGCCTGAGGCGGGCCGAGACCGCGCTGGATGTGGCCCGGCTGGATCTGGAGCGCACCGTTGTGCGTGCCTCCGTCAACGGCATCGTCACCAACCTTCAACTGCGGCCCGGCGACTATGTGACGGCCGGAGCACAGGCCCTGGCCCTGGTCGATACGGACTCGCTGCGCGTTGAAGGCTACTTCGAGGAGGATAAGCTGCCGCGCATCCATGTGGGCGACCGGGTGACTGTCCGGTTGATGGGCGAGGAGGAAACCCTCACCGGCCGGGTCGAGAGCATCGCGGCGGGCATTGCGGATCAGGACCGGGGCGCATCGCCCAATCTCCTGCCGGCCGTCAATCCGACCTTTGCCTGGGTGCGACTGCCCCAGCGAATACCGGTGCGGGTGGCGCTGGACGAGGTGCCCGACCACATCAACCTCATTCCAGGCCGCACCGCCACGGTCGCCATCATTGAGGAGCAGAACAAGGAAGGCCGCCAGCGCCAAGGCGAAGGGGCACCCCGGTGAAGCGCCCGGCTCTCTGGCTCCTGCTGCTGACCACCGCCTGCTCCCATGTCGGGCCGGATTATGCCGGCCCGCGCTCCAGGATCGCCGCCGCGCCTTCAGCGACCGGCGAATTCTCGGCGGCAACTCGTGCTGGCCCGTTCACGGACGATCCCGTCCCTGGCCAGTGGTGGCGGCTCTACCGCACTTCAGAGCTCGACCAGCTGGTGAGCGAGGCTCTGGCCGCCAATACCGACCTGGCCGTAGCGCTTGCCAACATCGAGGAATCACGGGCTTTACTGGCTGAAGCACTGGCGCAACGCCAGGTCCGCGGCGAGACCACAGGCGGCGTCACGCTCGACAGGGAGCGACGCATCAACGGTGCCGCCCCGGTTGAGCTCGGCTTTGAGGCCGGCATAACCCTGCGCTACGACCTCGACGTTGCCGGACGCCTGAAGCGGCTGATCGAGGCTGCCAATGCCGATGTGGAAGCGGCACAAGCAGCCTACGACCTGATGCGCCTGACCGTCGCTGCCGACACGGCCGCCGCCTATGTGGACGCCTGCGCCGCCGGCTATCGCCACAATGCCGCACAGCGCAGCGTCGCGCTTCAGGAGGAAACCCTGGCGCTGACCGAGCGGCTCATTCAGGGCGGACGCGGCGGCGCGCTGGATCGCTCGCGCGCCGCCGCCGAACTGGCACGCCTGCGTGCGCCCCTGCCCGCATTCCAGGCCGCACGGCAGAATGCGCTCTTTCGTCTCGCCGTGCTGCTTGGCCGTCCGCCGGCGCAGTTTCCGCAGGACCTTGCCGCCTGCCGCACGCTCCCCAGCCTTAATGCCCCCATTCCGGTGGGCGATGGCGCCGGGCTGCTGCGACGGCGCCCGGATGTCCGGCAGGCCGAGCGCCAGATTGCCGCGGCCACTGCCCGCATCGGCCTTGCCATGGCCGACCTTTACCCCCGCATCGAGTTCGGCGCGGGCGCCGGGATCGGCACGCCGTTTGAGGATCTTGGCGACGACAATAGTTTTCGCTTCGGGCTCGGGCCGCTCGTCACCTGGACCTTTCCCAACCGCAGCGCGGTAGAGGCCCGCATCCGGCGCGCAGAAGCCTCGGAGCAGGCGGCCTTGGCACGGTTCGACGCCGCAGTGCTGAGGGCCCTGTCTGATGTCGAGACTGCGCTTTCTGCCTATGCGCGCGAGCTCGACGCCAACGATGCCCTGAAGGCGAGCCGCGACAGCGCTGCAAAAGTCGTCGAGCAGACGCACCAGCTGTTCCGCCTTGGCCGGGCGGACTCCCTGGCTGTCTTGGATGCCCAGCGCATGCTGGCCGATGCCGAGGCCCAGCTGGCGGCCTCCGATGCGCAACTGGCCGCCTATCAAATCAACCTGTTCCGGGCGCTGGGTGGCGGCTGGGAAGTTGCCCCGTCAGCGTCCTGATTGCAGGCCATCCACAGGCACAGCCGGATTTATTGTCTGCAACTCCCTTCCAGCCTGCCCTGGTGTGTCGACCGCCATCATAAACGACTGGCCTGCCGCCTTCGGCCCGCCGGAACTTTGCAGCGAACAGCGTTTCAGGCGTGTCAATCTGCAGGACACGTGCATTGCCTCGGCTGATGTGCTCCCGGCATCCAGGTCGTTGCCTCTTTTTGCCTGCCCGTTGATGGGTCATTATCCATCAGCGGCTGGTTGCTCCCTACCCTTGAAGCCTGTGTCACCGGCACTTGCCTTGAGTTTAGTCTTGTGTGCAGCCGCGTCTGGATGCGCGAGTTTGAATTCTTGGCGGCGCGACTATATCGCGGCCTTCGCACAGCCGAAGACCGCGCAGCAGCCTGCGCGCTTGGTCAGGGGATCAACCGGTCGACCCTCAGCTGTTCAAACAGTGCAAAGAAGGCATCGTCCGTTGGCTGGTAGGCCGTAAAGCCGAGACGCCGGCTTTTCGACATGTCGGTTACCACCTCGATCGGGCGACCAAGATCAGCATCGGTGTGCCAGGGCGAGGCCAGGCGCGCAAGGTCCGGCTCGATCAAGCCATAGCGCTCCACAATGCCGCGCCACACGCCTGCGTCATCAATCATCTGTGCCTCGAGTGGCCGCACGACGCCATCGAACGGCTCTGCTTTGATCCCGAACCAGTCGGCAATCCGCGACCACATCCATTGCCAGCGAAAAACGTCCCCATTGACCACGTTGAACGCCTCGTTGGCCGCTGCCGGCGTCGTTGCCGCCCACAGCAGGTGACGTGCGAGCAGACGAGCATCGGTCATATCCGTGAGCCCTTGCCACTGGACCGCAGAACCCGGAAAGTAAAAGGGTCGGCCCGTCTCCCGGCAGATCGTGGCGTAGACCGCAAGCGTCGTCCCCATGTTCATCGCATTGCCCACCGCCTTGCCGATGATCGTGTGCGGCCGGTGGACGCTCCAGGTGAAGCCGTCGCGCTCGGCAGCAGCGAACAGTTCGTCCTCCTGGGCATAGTAGAAGTTCTCGACATCGAGCCGGCCCTGGTCCTCCCGGAACGGAGTCTGTGGCAGCGTGCCTTTGCCGTAGGCCTCGAAGGGCCCCAGGTAATGCTTCAGCCCGGTCACCAGAGCAGCGTGGCGAAGGGATCCCATCGGACGCAACGCATCGAACAGGTTGCGGACCATCGCGGCATTGACGCGAATGTTCTCAGCCTCGGTTGCCTGGCGCGACCAGGTCGTGATGAACAGGTAAGCAGGCTGTACGTCGGCCAAGGCAGCCGCCAGCGACGCCGGGTCCTGCAGGTTGGCTGCAATGGGGGTAACCCCCGGCTGGGCGGCTGGCTGGCGCGCGAGGCCCGCCACCTGCCAGCCTTCCTCGACCAGGAGCGACGCGGTCGCACTACCGACGATGCCGCTGGCGCCGACGATCAATGCCAAGTTGGTCATAGGGGCTCTCCGATTGGTGACCCGAACGTTGGAGGCCTTCAGGGGTTTCCGATCACGCCGAGCAAGGGCTGCTCCGCACCCCTAGATCATCTGCGGCCCTGCCGGACGGCCTGAAGCGTATCCCTGCGTTGAGAAGGCAGTTATCGCCCCGCGCGCATGGCGAACAAAAACAGCAACAAGGGGCAGGTGACCTTTTGGCCTGGCGCGGCAGAACCGTGCTCTGCCGCCGATCTCCTGGCGCAGATCGCCTGGCGCATCCTCGGTCAGGAGGAACACATCGAAACCGGGCAGCTGCAGCTTTTCAAGGGGCTGATAACCTCAGGGCCCCTTGAAACGGAGAGTGGCTCCGTTTACTTGTGCCTTACCAGGCTGAAAGGTCAAACAGCACTGCCAGGCGAGGCGTTGATGCAGGCAGAGACAGCAAAACGGGCAGATGCGAGGCGTAATCGCGGGCGGATCCTGGATGCGGCAAAGGCGGCCTTTGCCAGCCATGGCATCGATGCATCCCTCGACGAGATCGCCCGGTCCGCAGGCGTTGGACCTGGCACGCTCTATCGCCATTTCCCGACGCGTGAGCATCTTTTGTGCGAGGTGCTGCATGAGAAACAGGCGGCTCTTCTCGCCCGGCGTGACGAAGCCTTGGCGATGGCGGGCGCAGGGGATGCGCTTCATGCGTGGATGGCAGCGCTTCGCGACTATCTGAGCGCCTTTGCCGGCCTGCCCCGGCCGTTCATCGATGCGTTTGAAGCAAAGGTGTCTCCGCTGGCCGTCAGTTGCCAAACGCTCGCCGCCATAACCGGCGAGTTTCTCACGCGCGCCCAGGCCGAAGGCACAGCGAGGCTGTCGGTCTCTGCGCCGGCGCTGTTCCTGAGCGCGCTCGGCGCGGCCTTTGTTCAGGACAAGGCCGGCGATTTTGGGACCAGCGCTGATCGGATCGAGGACATCCTGACCTTTGGCTACCTGACCGGCAATGCTGGCGCACACATGCCCGCCCAACCAATGCAATCCGACACCTCTGGAGCAGCTCATGAGTGATACCCCTGTCCGCGTCGGCTTCATCGGCCTCAATCCGGGCATTCACTGGGCCGCCACCGCCCATATTCCGGCACTCAAAGCCTTGCCGCACGCGTTTGATGTCGTCGGCGTTGCCAACACCAGCCTCGCCAGCGCAAAGAAGGCGGCCGATGCATTCAAGCTGCCACACGCATTTGAAAATGCGCAGGCCCTCGTCAGCTCGCCCGAGGTTGACCTCGTCGTCATCACCGTCAAGGTGCCTCACCATCATGAGCTGGTGACAAAAGCCCTCGACGCCGGCAAGCACGTCTTCTGCGAATGGCCGCTCGGCAACGGTCTGGCTGAAGCAAAGGAGTTGGCAGACCTCGCCGAGGCAAGAGGCCGGGTTGCGGCCGTCGGCACCCAGATGCGCGTTGCCCCGGAGGTCGAGTATCTCCGCCAGCTGATCAGCGAGGGCTATGTCGGCGAGGTGCTCTCGACGACCCTCGTGGGGAGTGGCGGCCAGTGGGGCGGCGAGACCGACGCGGCCCATGCCTATCTCTATGAGCGGTCCAATGGTGCCACGCTCCTCGGCATTCCCTTGGGGCACACGCTTGCCGGCATGCATGAGGTTCTGGGCGGCATCAAGGATCTGTCCGCGCGCATGATCAATCGCCGCAGGACCGCCCATGTCACCGACACCGGAGAGATGATTTCCTCGACCTCCCACGACCAGATCCTCGTCCATGGCGCGCTTGAAAGCGGCGCCGCGTTCTCGATCCATTATCGCGGGGGCGTGTCCCGGGGGACCAACCTGCTCTGGGAGATCAACGGCACGGAGGGCGACATCCAGGTGACGGGCGCGACCGGCCATGCCCAGATCGTGCAATTGTCGATCCGGGGCGCTCGCGGCGATGCGAGGGAGCTGGCCCCCTTGGTACCGCCCGCATCAGCTTACCAAGGCTGGCCGGAGAGTTCGGTCGCCCGCAACGTTGCACGCCTTTATGCCCTGATCGCCCAGGACATCCGCTCGGGCACACGCTCGGCGCCCAGCTTCAGAGATGCTGTGGCGCTGCATGAAACCATCGATGCGATCGAAAACTCCGCTGCAAGGAACGAACCGAAATGACGGCGCTTTCACTGCTTGAACTTGTCCGTGTGACGCAGGACACCGACGCCGGGACGGCGCTCAACAATGCGCGAGACCTTGCGGCTCACGCGGAGAAATGCGGCTACAAACGTGTCTGGGTGGCCGAGCATCATAACATGGAAGGTATTGCCAGCGCGGCCACCTCGATCGTCATTGCCCACATCGCCAGCGGCACCAAGACGATCCGGGTCGGGGCCGGCGGCATCATGCTGCCGAACCATGCGCCCTATATCATCGCCGAGCAGTTCGGCACGCTGGCGCGCCTTTACCCCGGGCGCATCGATCTGGGGCTGGGCCGCGCACCGGGCACCGACCAGATCGCGATCCGGGCCATGCGGCGGTCCCCTGCCGCGGCCGAGCAGTTTCCGCAGGACGTGCTCGAACTCCAGGCGTTCTTTGCGCCGGCAGGGCCGGACCAGCGCATCATCGCCGTGCCGGCGGCCGGCACCGACGTTCCCTTGTGGATCCTGGGATCGAGCAATTTCGGGGCGATGCTGGCGGCAGAATTCGGGCTGCCCTATGCCTTTGCGTCCCATTTTGCACCTGAGCTCCTGCTGCCCGCCCTTGAGATCTACCGCAGCCGTTTCAAGCCATCCGAGCAGCTCGACCGGCCTTACGCAATGGCCGGTATCAATGTCATCGCCGCCCATACAGACGCTGAAGCCAAGCGGCTCGCGACCACCCAGCAAATGTCCTTTGCGGATCTCTTCAGCGGACGGCGCGGGCTGAGCAAGCCGCCGATCGACGATATCGAAACCTACTGGTCAGCCCATGAAAAGGCGCAAGCCATGCACATGCTGGCGCGCTCGGTGGTTGGCTCCCCAGAGACTGTGCGCAAAGGGCTCGAGGCTTTCATTGACGAGACCGGCGTTGACGAGGTGATGATCGTCTCTGACGTCTACGAGCACCAAGCGCGACTGCGTTCGGTCGAGCTGATTGCCGAGGCGATGAAGCAATAGGGCGCCTGGAGGCTCGCAGCTGAACGGGCTGCGCGCTAGTCTGGCGTCAGCGAACGGCGATCGGCTTTCGCTATGACGGCGATTGGCGTCGAGCGCGCGGCGGCTGTCCCCTCTTGCTCGCCATGCCCCGCGCTATGACGTGGCGAGCGCCCTACCCTGTGACGCGTTGGATACGTAGCGACTGAAGCTGTCGATGAACAATCTGCGGCGAGTACCCCGTCCGGGATAACGGTCCGCGCCAGCGGTACAAACCGACCAACGATCTGCGCCTCGATCCTGATGCGCTGATCAACCGGGCACGGCCCTCTGCAGAGAAGGCTACCCGATCACTGGGCTGATGTCGGCCGCTCTGCCAAGGCAGATGGATTGGACCATCCGCTTGTTGCAAGGCTGGAGAAGGCTATCGCCTCAGAGCCGAACATTGCGCTCAGACGCTCTCACTCGCCCTTTTTGAGGACGATCAAGGCTCCTCTCACGCATACCATTCGGCATCGCACGCAGCCTCCCAAAGCTGCTTTGAACAGCGGCCGTACGTTTGGCTCTGTTGTGATTTGCGCTTTGCATATGAACAGCGGAGTGCCGTGGCCATCGCCAATGCCGGCTGTTCCCTGCAACCTGTAGGGACTGCGCCTTGATATCAAGGCGACCTCGTTTTTGCGCCGGCTGGCGGCTCGACAGACCACCGGCACCCAATCTCGAAGCGGTTGGATCAGGGGGCCCAAGCACCGCGCTTGCGTCGTTCGCTGCCGACAGCGCAAAGCCCAGCAGCTGCAGCACAAAAAATGTTAACATTTTTTAAAACACTTGCTACGCATTATAAGTTCGCATTCCTGCTCCTGGCCCTTGTTCTGCAAGCGGCCGGGCGGCCTCCTTCCTGCCTTTACCGGACCACTCCATCATGAATAAGTTGCCCCGCGTCGCCGCCCCATACTCCTTGCGTGCCTTTCGCACGGCTGTGCTGACCAGCACTTCGCTTCTCAGCCTGGTCATGGCTGTGCCGCCAACGGCGCGGGCTGCCGACGAGGTCATTGATGGCGGGGCCAGCGTGACGGTGAAGGGTGACGGATCAGGTGGCGTGGCCTCGCCGTGGAACATCGACGGTTTCCTGTCTGTGGGCCGGGACAGTGCTGGAACACTCACCATATCCGATGGCGCAGCGGTAAACAGTACGGGTGGGTATGTCGGGCGCTATGCGGGCAGCTCCGGCACAGTCGTGGTGACCGGCGCGGGCTCCAACTGGACCACCAGCTCTTCACTTTATGTGGGTATGTCTGGTTCCGGCATTCTGACCATTTCCGATAGTGCCACGGTGAGCGGCACTAGCGGAGACATTGGATACAGCGCGAACAGTTCCGGCACGGCCTCGGTGACTGGCGCGGGCTCCAAATGGACCACCAGCACGACACTGAATGTCGCCACCTTTGGTTCCGGCCTCCTAACCATCGCCGATGGAGGCACTGTCACCAGCGATAGGGGCGTTAATATCGGCTCGGGCGGCGGAAGCTCCGGTACGATCACCGTCGCCGGCGCGGGCTCGAACCTGGCTGGCGGCACTGAACTTCGCATTGGCGAGTTGGGCACTGGCACGCTGACCGTCACTGGCGGGGCCACGGTCAGCAGCAAAATTGCATACGTAGGAGGCACTTCCGGCGGAACCGGCCTGGCCGAGATCCGTGGCGCCGGCTCCAGCTGGGTCAATGATACCCAGTTGTTTGTTGGCGCGGGAGGCACGGGCACTGTAAGGGTTTCAGACGGGGCCACCGCCCGCAGTAACATAGGGTTTCTCGCACTGAATGCCGGTTCCAGTGGCACTTTTGAGGTAACAGATGCCGGGTCGAGCTGGACAACCGGCATCCTGCAGGTCGGCATCGGTGGAACAGGCACGCTGACCATTGCTGATGGCGGTGTGGTAACCAGCAGTGCCGGAACGATCGGGTCGCAAGCGGGAAGCATCGGCACGGCTACGGTGACCGGTGCCGGGTCCCGCTGGTCGGCCAGTACTTTGTCTGTCGGTCCTGCAGGGCAGGGCGCGCTCACGATCGCACAGGTCGCACTGGTCACGGCATCGAGCGTTAGCCTCGCTCAGAACTCAGGAGGCGTTGGCGCCCTTACGCTCCAAACCGGCGGCGTGCTGCAGACGGGACAGGTCAGCGCGGGTGCGGGCATGGCCACGGTCAACTTCGATGGCGGCATATTGCGGCTGACCGGAACGCAGGCCAATCTTTTCTCCGGAGCCAACGTCTCCGTTCTTGGCGGCGGGGGATGGATCGACACGCAGGCGTTCAACGTCACCGCCAATGCTCTGCTGACTGGCAGCGGCGCCCTGACCAAGCAGGGCAGCGGCACGCTGACGCTGACGGGCACGAGCAGCCATACCGGCAGCACCGTTGTTGCGGCAGGCGTGCTGCGCGCAGGTTCGGCAACGGCCTTCAGCGCGGGCAGCACTTATGACATTGCCAGCGGCACCACACTTGACCTGAACGGGTTCAACGCCATGATCGGCGGCCTGTCGGGCAGCGGCGCCGTCACACTGGGCGGGGGCACGCTGACCGTCGCACAAGGGACCGATGTTGTTTTTGGCGGAACCATTTCCGGCAACGGCAATCTCGTCAAGCAGGATGCCGGCGTCCTGACGCTGACCGGCGCGACCAGCCATACCGGCGGTACGGTGGTCGCAGGCGGCACGCTGCGGGCTGGTTCCGCCACCGCCTTCGCCCAGACCGGCAGTTACACCGTCAACAGCGGCACGCTCGATCTGAGCGGCTATGCACTTACCATGGGCTCCCTCTCTGGCACCGGCGGCACCATTGCGCTGGGCGGAGCTAGCCTCACGCTCGCGCAAACTGCCGATACCATTTACGCAGGATCCATTACCGGCGCGGGCAACTTCACCAAACAGGGCAGCGGCACCCTGACACTGACGGGCGCGAACAGCTACACCGGCGACGCGCGGGTTGGAGACGGCGTGCTGGAGGTTTCTGGCGGGTCGACCACCCAGTTTTCAGGTCTTTTCGTGGAATCCAACACCATAAACGCGCCGGTCCTGCGCATTTCTGGCGGGGCCAGGGTCAGCAATGACATTGCACAAATTGGGTACGTTTCCAGCGGATCCGGCTTGGTAGAGGTCAGCGGCGCGGGGTCCAGCTGGGTCAATAATAGGGAACTGTACGTTGGCATGCTGGGCACGGCTGCAGTCAGCGTTTCAGACGGTGCCGTCGTCAGCAGTGACTGGGCAGCTATTGGATTTGGATCTGGCTCTGCGGGCACCTTTGAGCTGACGGACGCCGGATCCCAGTGGCAGGCAACCGGCGGACTGAATGTCGCCATGTATGGAACAGGCACGCTGACCGTCGCCAATGGCGCTGCGGTTACGAGTGACAGCGCAACTATCGGGACGTTTACGAGTGGCGTTGGCGCGGTCCAGATAACCGGCGCAGGGTCGCACTGGGTAAATAGCGGCAATCTCCCTGTCGGCCTCCAAGGGCAGGGCTCGCTCACGATCGAACAGGACGCTCGGGTCACCGCTAAGAGCGTTATCGTCGGCGATGCTTCTACTGCAACCGGTTACGTCACGCTGAAAACTGGCGGCGTCCTGGAAACAGGCCAGCTCCGCGCCGGCGATGGCAATGCCACGGTCGACTTCGATGGAGGCGCACTGAGGCTGACCGGGGCGCTGCCCTATCTCTTCTACGGGTTGAGCGTCTCCGTTCTCGCTGGCGGAGCAATGATCGACACGCAAGCGTTCGACGTTGCCACCTATGCACCGCTGACCGGAGCCGGCGGCCTCACCAAGCAGGGCAGCGGAACACTCACCCTCTTCGGCACAAGCCATTACACCGGCGGCACGGTGGTGGCGGGCGGCGTCCTTCGCGCGGGCTCGGCCACTGGCTTCGTCCAGAACGGCCGCTATACCGTCAACGGCGGCACGCTCGACCTGAACGGCCATGCGCTCACGATGAACTCCCTCTCCGGCTCCGGCGGCGCCATCATGCTGAGCACAGGGAGCCTCACGCTCGCGCAAGACAGCCATACCACCTACGCAGGCACCCTGACCGGCGCAGGTTATCTCATGAAGAAGGGCAGCGGCACCCTCACTCTCACCGGCGCCAGCGCCCTCACCGGCGGCACGGACATCGAGAACGGCATACTGGAGATTGTGGGCGGTTCCCTTGCCCTTTCGACCGCGCTCAACCTGCGGGGCGATGCGGTGCAAACGTCTGCCCTGCGTATTGTCGGCGGAGGAACGCTCAGCAGCGCGGACGGATATATCGGCAGTGCCGTGAGCGCCATGACGTGGGCCGAAATCAGCGGCGCGGGATCCAGCTGGTCCTACGAAAATGAGGTGATCATCGGCAGGCTGGGCAGCGGCGGCCTGAGCGTATTCGGCGGGGCGACGGTCGGCGGTCGAAGCGCAATTATCGGCCAGCTGGCGGGCGCATCCGGCGAGGCGGTGGTGGCGACCGCTGGTTCCCGTTGGGACAACAGCGACTTCATCGTGGTTGGCGAGGAAGGAACAGGGAGCCTGCTCATTGCCACCGGGGCCACGGCCTCGGCGCCCACCGTTATTCTTGGACGGTCCGCGGGCGGCAGCGGCAACCTCGCCGTGACGCTGGGCGGCGTGCTGGAGACGTCACAGGTCAGCCAGGGCGCAGGGAGCGGGAGTTTCGAGCTCGGCGGCGGTGTGCTCCGGCTAACAGGCGTTCAGAATAATTTATTTGATGGTCTGGCAAGCGTCTCCGTCTCCAATGCGGGAACCGACAATACGATCGACACGCAGGCGTTCGCGGTTGCCACCGGCACCGCCTTCACCGGCGCGGGCGCCCTCATCAAACAGGGCAGCGGCACGCTGACGCTGACCGGCGACAGCCGCGGCTTTGCCGGATCCACCTGGGTCTCCGGCGGCACGCTGGTGGTGGGCGTGGGCGGCGCGGGTACGCTCGGCGGCACGGTCACGGTCGAGAACGGCGGCCGCCTTGGCGGCTCCGGCCTCATCGGCGGCGACGTGACGGTGGCAAACGGCGGCGTGCTGGCGCCGGGCAACAGCCCCGGCACCCTGACCATCGGCGGCGACCTGACGCTGGCGGGCGGCTCGACCCTCGCCTTCGAGCTGGGCGAAGCCAATACGATCGGCGGCGCGCTGAACGACCATATTGTGGTAGGTGGCGATCTGGTGCTGGACGGCACGCTCGACGTCTCGGTCTCGGCGGGCGGCACCTTTGGTGCAGGCGTCTATCGCCTGATCAGTTATGGCGGCGCCTTGACCGACAATGGCCTGAGCCTGGGCACCCTGCCGGCAGGGTCTGAGGTCAACCTGCAAACGGCGGTGCACGGTCAGGTCAACTTGGTTAACACGGCGGGCCTGACGCTGCGCTACTGGGACGGCACGACCGGCCTCAACAATGGTGTGATCGAGGGCGGCAGCGGTGTCTGGCGTGCCGGCCCCTCGGTGGGCTGGACCGAGGCCGACGGCATGGTCAACGGCGGCTACAGCAACGGCTCCTTTGCCGTGTTCGGCGGCAGCGGCGGCACGGTGACGCTGGATGCCAGCCAGGGCCCGCTGCGGGCCTCCGGCCTGCAGTTCCTCAGCGATGGCTATGTGCTCGCCGGCGATGCCCTCATCCTGGGCGGGCCGGTCACCACCCTTCGGGTCGGCGACGGCACGGCGGCCGGGGCCGGGTTCGCGGCGACCATCGAGGCGGCGCTGACCGGCTCCTCTCAGCTGGTCAAGACGGACCTGGGCACGCTCGTCCTTACCGGCGCCAACAGCTACACCGGAGGCACAATGGTCGAGGCCGGCACGCTGCGGGCCGGCAC